>JBAWWQ010000001.1:0-27551 GCA_037146655.1 Chlamydiota bacterium
CTATATAACATAGCTTTCTCAAAATCAAAGCCAGAACTGCCCATAGATTTTCTATATTTTTCTAATCGTGATCTTGTATCCTCTCTAAAAAGCTCCCATGCATAACCAAGATTTTGTAAATTATCTATATCATCTAAATGAGTTTCTTTTTCTTTTTTTAGCAGTAAATTTTCATAAAGAGTCCACTTCATTTCACACATCTGAAACTCGTCTTTTAGATCTAGTTTAAATGAAGCCACCTTATCATCAAATACTTCAAATAACATCTCTAAATCCTTTAGGGATTGCTCATGAGAGTTAGACGTTATCTGATGGATCTCTTGTTTAAAAAGCTCTAATTCCGCTTTTTTAGAAATTTCTTTTGCATGCAGTCTATTAAAAGCCTCTTTCTCTTGTAAAAGAATAGGTTTTAAAGCCTCTTCTTGAGCCTGTTTTAATTCGTTTTTTAAATATTTCAAATCCGCATAAGCTAAATTGTACTTTTCTATAGCTAAAATCACCTCACGAGATTTTTGATAAACTTGTTCTTGACTAGCTGCTGGAGAAGTTTCAAAACTGCTAGAAAATGATCTAATCAAAGAAGAAGCTTCTTCTAAATAAGCTTTAGAAGCTTCTTTTTTTTCTTTTTCACAAGTCTGAAGAATCTCCCAACATTGACTTAAAATAACCCTTGTTGTTGCAAAAGCCTGTGAATTAAGAGAGGTTTTTTTTGCTAGATGTTGGAAATACTTAATCTCTTCTTTTAACTTATAAAAATTAGAAACTCCAGTCTTAACACGTCCTTCTTCTAAAACAAATGAGCTTTCCATAAAACTTGTTACATCAGAAATAAAACTTTGATTCACTATTTTAATGAGTTCTTTATGCTTAGGAATAAATCTGTCCCCAATAACAGAAAGTCTTTCGAGCAGTTTATTTTTGTGACGGATACGCATATCTGTTGCGATGATTTCTTTTCTTAGCTCTTTCATACGAGATGTCAAAGTTGCATAAAACTGAATTTCATGTTGCTTTTGTTCATAAAAAGCTTCCTTATCGCTAGATTCTGCAGGCAATTTCAATTCCACCATCGATTTTTCATGGTACGATAGATCTGCTTCTAAAGCTTGAATCGCTAGATCAATTTGTTGCACAATAAAATCAGACTGCTCTTCTAAAATCGCTTTAAGCCTTTTAGCTTCCGTAGATAGATTCATATACTCTACCCACAGCTCTGATTTGACAAACGGATTTATCTTATCTTTAAATAAAGGAAAACTCATATTCTTGGCTTCCCAAAAATCCTTAAAAGAAGGGGTTCCAACTTGAGATAAAGTTCCCTTCATAAAGGAAATCACCATCTTTAACTTTTCTTCTATATTTTCCTGTTTTTCAAATTCCTCTTTAAACCCAATTAAGGCCTCTGACAGTTGTGGTCTTCTGATAAGAGGTTTCTCTTTTTTAATATCAGCTACAACCTCTGATTTTTGAGTAGATAGACTTTCTTCTGTATGCATATATTTAACTTTGTGATAGCAGGTTATTGAACCCTATTTTTTTCATCGAGACTAAAACATCTTTCTTTTAAAGAAAAGGGCTTTTCTAATTGTTTTTAAGAAAGGTTCTTGATTAAAAAAAATAGTAGCCAAACTAGTGCTGAAATACTATCTTCTTATGCCGTTATGTTGATTTCAATTTTAAAGGTATTATTATGGCAACATGCATGCTTTCCTCTATGAGATCGGTTACGTATTCTAATCTTTCCGCAATGGACATTTTCAATATTTTTGAATTGGATAGACCTAGCAGAACTGATCTTATGAAAAGTTATAAAAAAAGGATTGGAAGAATCTTAAAACGCTCTTTAGCTGATATCGTTGAACTTACAACTATTGCGCAAAACTGTATCCAACCTATACCAATTTTTCAACGTAATCATTTGTCATTTAAATGCGCAGAACTAAAAATGCATGCTTTTGAAGAAGTTTTCACCAATGGAACCCTAAGTCGCTCTCTTTTTACACAACTTGATGAACACAACCTACTTTCTCCAGACGGCTCTTTACGTGCACTTCCCTCACAACCCCTAGATAGAGATCTGCAAGATTTTTTATTAAAATTAGATTTATTGTCGAATCCTGCAAAACCACATCTACAAGTGCCAGCACACGAATGCGCTTTTACAGTTTCTATGGAGGACTCCTCTTCTGCAATTCTTCCGGCAAGAAGCTCTTATTACAACGTTCATCTAGAAAATTTACAAATTTTAAATACTTATATTGCCGAACTTGAGCAAGCAATGGCCTCTTTTGAAACAGCCTCTGTTTCAAAAGATCAATATCAATTACTTGAAAAATTAAGCTGCGCAATGAAAAATCAAAAAACCTGGGAACCCATTAAGCGTAGCTTTACTGATGTATTAGGCAAAATTGACACAATCAAAACACACACACTTCCTAGATATCGATTACTTCGGTTTGAGTTAAAGAAAAGGCTGCAATATCTCTACTCTCCGATTTTAGAGCAAGCCACTTTTTACAAAAACTGTTATCAGAAGTTGTCTGAAAACCCATCAGACGAAAAATCAATCGCCCTACTAAAAACCCGATTACATTCAACAGATTTTGAATTTCCCGAACTTATGCTATGCGCCCCTAACACTATCTATCTAGAAGAAACTCAGTGTATTGATGAACCCCCTACTCTTACAGTCTCTACTCCATTTTTTGGTAGACTCCCTATGTTTTGCCTATTTGATCTTAAAGAAAAAGCTAAAACACAATCCATGCACCTAGTAAAAAAAGAAATCCAATATACTCAAGAGCGTGGAGCACAAGACCTCTACAGGTTACAAACTATAGCCGATACTTGCATTCAAACATTGCTCTTAAAAAGCAATACTCAAGACGAGTACAAAAATGCAAGCCTCACCATGCAAGCCTTTAAACAAGTATTTACCCTTGGAACTATTCCAACATCTCTTTTTAATCAGCTCAAAACTGCTAATCTTATTAAAGATGGACGTTTATCTTCTCATCGCGAGGCTTTTTATGTCAGCTCTGAAACAGGCTCTTCTTTACAAGGTCGCACTACTTATTACACATTTTTTGTTCAAAAATTACAAAATCTCAATACATATATTCAAGAAATCGAAAAACAAATTTCATACCATGAAAAACAAGGATTAATTTTTAAAAATTTTGAAAAACTAGAACCTACTATCAAAAAAATCTCTGATCACGAAAATTTTTCAATGTACTTCCAAACAATAAACTATTTTCGCAGCCCAATGCAAATACTAAAGTTGGTAACCCTACCACCTCTCAAAGAGCTTCAGAAAGAACTTTATACTCAACTAACAAGATTTAAAGCTCACACTTTAGCAAGAGCAGATACTCTGACTGCGTACTATCGAAGTTTATCAGAGAGTTCTTCAACTTTTTCTTCATTAGTTAATCCTCTTACTTTAGGGATCGCACGAGCTACCCGTTATGTATGGCATCCTACTACAGAAGAATTAACACAAATTCTAACAAATAAACCTTATGAAGATGAGTTATTAGAACTCTCAAAATCACTAGAAGATGCCTAAGTCTAAAAACCAGTTGATGAAATTGCACTTAAGTAGTAGTTTGCTTCCTCTTTGAATGAATTTTACATATAAGGTGAGTCTCATGGCCTCTAAAATGCTTTGTTCTTCTATTTCCTATCAAGATTATCCAGCAGCTACAATTCTTGCTCTCCTGAGTCTTGATAATATTGCTACTGAAACAAAAACAGAAAATATGAAGCACCTAAAAACAAATCTAGACTCTATTAGAAGGACGATTGCAGATGACTTGCAGGCTTTTCAAGCTCTAGTAAACCACCATATTCCACAACTAGAAAACACCGCCAATCCTAAGCTAGAAACCTTAAAATTTCAAGCTATCGTCCAAACATTTGAATATGGATACATCGAATCGAGCCTTTTTAACGAATTAGTGACAGAAAAACTTATTGAAAATAATCAATTTATCTCAAGTCCTGATATTTTCAACATGATCCCAACAGAAGAACATAAAGATGGTAGTACTATTTTTCGTGTACGAACTGTCTGTTATCATACATTTGTAAATAACCTACAACTGCTTAATCGCTATACTCACGAACTAAAATCAGGTCTTGATCATCTTGAAAAAAACGAGATTAATGAAAACACACGCCCTCGTCTAATAACATTACTCCAAACACTTGGTATGAGCAAAGAAGGCGATCCTATTTTAAATAAATTTATAAATATTTTTGATAAATATAGTGGAATAAAAATAGGAACACTAGCCCCTTATATTAAAAAAAGAGATGAAATCAAACAGCAACTTATGGGGCTTAACAATCACACCCTTCAAAGGGGGCGAGATATTATTCATAGATGCACAAAAGGAGTAGCCCTACTAGCTACCGTCTCTGCGGCTATTGATAAAGCTTACCGATATGTCGCGCCCTCTCCTAAAGAATTAGACCAGCTTTCTTCTCATGAACCCTACGTCGAGGAACTTAAATTTTTATCTAAATCCCCTCAACACACAAGAATTAACAGCCCTAAGATCCACCAAACAATAGAGCCTACAAACGAACTAGAGCAAGCAGGAGAGTCTTTACAATCTCAATTTCCTGATAAAAGAGCGGAGTCCCCTAAAATGGAACCCTCTAGTGAATCTGAACCGCCAGCTGCCTCTACTACATCTTCAGGTCCTACTCCTGCAATAGATGCTCAAAACACACTAGCGCCACCGCAAGAATTTCAAGCAAATGAACCTACGACAACTGCTTCTGCAACGACTGAACTTATTGCAGCTGCTCAAGGAGCCACATCAAGCGGAAGTAAATCAGGAAAGAAAAGAAAATAACAGATAATCCTCTATAGAGCATTATCAAAGTCGTGTAAAATAAGCTCCATAGCTCGAGTAGCCCCATAACTTTCTAAATCGATCCATCTAAAAAGAGGCTCCTTACGAAACCAAGTAAACTGCCTTTTAGCATACCTTCTAGAAACTTTTTTGAATAAAGACACAAACTCCTCATAATCGCCAGGAGTTTGTGCTGTATTAAAATAATCTAACGCTTGCTTGTACCCAATAGCCTGAGAAGCTAATAAATTAGCTCTTAAGCCCTCTTCTAAAAACTTCACCTCATCTAAAAACCCACGGTCTAGCATCTCCTCACACCGCGCTTCAATACGTGGATATAAGTGAGCTTTAGCATAGTAAATAAACCAACAGCGAAAGTTTAAATTAGAGTGATAGTTAGGATCTGGTTCTTTCAAAAAATCTGAAACTTTTTTATGAGTAAGAGTAATAATCTCTAAAGCTCTTACAATTTTATGTCTATCTTTGGGTGTGATTTTTTGTGCATAGACTGGATCAAACTCTTTGAGTTTTTCATAAAGAGGCTCTGGCCCAAACTTCTCCACATCATCTTCTATACGCTGTCTCACTAAAGCATCTCCTGGAGGGCCAAGAGGTGGTCCATAAAGGAGCGTATGGATATAAAAACCTGTTCCTCCAACTAAAATAGGGACCTTATTTCTTGCAAAAATACTATCCATAGCCTCCATGGCTTCTTGATAAAACTCTACTACGTTAAACGTTTGAGAAAGATCACGAATATCTATAAGATGATGGGGAATTTCTAGCTGCTGCTCTAATGTAGCCTTAGCAGTACCTATATTCATGCTTCGATAGACCTGCATGGAATCCACAGAGATAACCTCTCCACCTATAGCTTTTGCTAAGTTGATAGACATTTCTGTTTTGCCTGTAGCTGTCGGCCCTGAAAGAACAATCACTTTCTTATTACCGCAACCTGGCTCCTTTTGTTTTTTTTCAGGGAGCTCATAATGGGCTATAAAGGAATCTGAGGAACCAAAGGATTTTGCATTCACACATCATCCTTAATTTTTTTGTGCTAATATAGCAGCTATAGCTTCTTTTTCTAACGGATAGATAGCTAAAATTCGTTCAAATCCTGCCATCCGGATAATTTCCATAACATCATCATGCATAGAGCAAATCGCTAGCATTCCTTCTTCTTGTTTCATTTTTTTTGTCATTGAAAGTAGAAGTCTCATACCTGCACTGCTGAGATAAGCTACTTTAGTAAAATCCAAAATGCAATGCACATGTAGATGATGTAAAAGCTCTTGCATTTTTTTTTCTAGTAAATTTGAAGAAATCGCATCAAGTCGCCCTTCTAACCTTAAAACTTTAACACCATTAACATCTTGTTCTTGAATATTGAGACCCACAACCATATCCCCCCTTAAAGGATTAAAAATATTCTATTCATGCACGATTTCAAGTCTTACTTTTCTATTAAAGCGTGCTCCTACGATCATAGCAATTGTCCGAAGTGCTTTGATTGTTCTTCCCTGTCTTCCTACGATTTTTGCTATATCTTCATTAGCAACACGAATTTCTAAAATAGTGCTTCTATCCCCATCAAAAATATCAACATTCACGTGGTCGGGTTGATCCACAAGGTTTTTGATTAAATATGCGACAAAATCTTTCATGACAGCCCTCTAGCACTTCCTTGTTTAAGGGGGTGCTGCTCTTTACTTTAAGTTAAACCGTTAAAATCCTAAAGAATACTACTTGCTCCTTTAAGTTTATACAACTTGACGTTTAACATAAAGAAATTCCTTAAAAAGAAATCATGTTAAACATCAGACTTAAGGAGTAATTTAACATTTGCTTAGGATTAGATTCAATTCTCATTTTCTTAAAATCTAACCAAATTAATTCATTTCTATCAATGACAAAATACTGTAATTACAACATGTGTTTTTTTTGTTATATGCAAAGAATTAACGAGTTACAAAAAGATTGTTTATAAATCTAGATAATACACTATAATGAAGTTATGGAGCAAGCCTTGGAGGTCTTATGATCTGTCCATTAGAAAAAGATGACTTTCCCCAAAAAAAATCCCCATCAAATTTAGGCTTAACTCTTTTTGAAAAAACTTCTGAATTTTACTCCTGGTATTTATCTTGTGATATGGGCGGATCTAAACCCTCTTTATTTTGCGAGAATCTCTCTTTAATTATGCAAATAGCCAAACTCTCCTTTGAAGGAGCCTCCTTACTTTCAATACAAGAAGAGCTCATGATCTTAAATCAAATCCAAGAACTATCAGAAGCTATTTGTAATGGGACCATGAAAAAAACTCATCTTACAGCGTTTATAGAAAAAACTTTGAAAAATCTGATCGATAATAACCCACAGGCAAGGCTTATTTCATTACTTATGAAACTAGAATATAAAATCTGTATCCATAACACATCTTATGTAAATGAAGAGATCCAAAAACTCTTTAAAGAAGAGTTAAAAACACTTACAAATAAAATCAGCAGTTCCACCCCAAGTTTTATTGCCAACACTATATCCAGAGACTTAGAAGTCCTTTATAAAAATCCTATAGATGAGCCGAATTTTTTAACTCAGTTTAAAGACTCTATCAAATGGCTATATCAAGTCTAACTATATAGTCTAATTGCTTTTAGCAGGTTCATTCACAAGAGCAAATCCTTCTATCCTAAGATCTATCACTCTCGTTTGAATCCCTTCTTGTAAAGAAAGCCCTATAACAAGCTCTCGATGTAGTGCAAAATAATTTCCTAACTGCTGCCCATAATTTTGTGGACTTAACCTCAAATAATGAACAAACCTTTGCTGAGGTGCTAATGTGAAAAGCTGAGCTTCATGAGTAATTTCTATAACAACCTCCTGTCTACCTAAACTTTTATGAAAAGCATTTGATACATCAATTCTTTTTAAACATAGGTGTTGCTCTGAAGTAATAGGTTGCAATAATTTCAAAAGACGCCTAGCCAAATCAAAAGAGGCGCTCTTAATCGGCTTATCCCAAGAAAAAGAGGAGTCCAATCCAAAATAAAATTCAGGTAGTGCTTTAGGGGAATAAAAAGGAGAAAAGGGGAATAAAAAGCCTTCTTCATCAATAGCAATATTTTCATAATCATAAACCATTGCTATAGGCTCTCGCATCGTATAATCTACATAAACAGTATCTGGGTGAATAAGTTCAACTTTTGCTTCTTTTAAAAGAGAAATTGCTAAAAGCTTTTGTGTTGCTTCATCTGGATCAAATCGAAATATGTTTGTAGGAACATCTTGAGAAAGCCCCATTATTTCTGCTAAATGATCCGTTGTTAAAGCATCCCTTTGTGGACCTGTCTGGATAATTTTACGTATAATAAACTCTACAGAAGACTGAGAAAACCCTGTTTGGGGCAGTGTTTTTAAAAATGAATATATCGATCCCGTAATAAGAAAAACAGACCCAATGATCCAAGATAGTGCAGTAGGAAGATCTATCTTTTTCTGCATCCATGTTGTCATAATTGCTTACTTTTTAAAGCATCTAATAATAAAGGCCCATACCGAGTGATATCACCTGCTCCTAATGTAACAAGGACATCTCCAGATCGAATAACTCCAACAAGAAGTTCTATTAAATTTTTTGTAGAAACTTCAAATGCATTATGATGTTGCATAGAAGTTAGTAGGCTCTCTGCGCTCACCTGCTCTATAGGCTTTTCTCCAGCGCTATAAACATCGGTTACAATGCATAGATCAGCCATCTTTAGCGACTCTGCAAATGCCTCCATATGATGCTGCAATCTTGTATACCGATGTGGCTGAAAAACCACAACTAATCGCCTATTTCCAATAGACTGTTTAAGAGCAGTTAAAGTTGCAACGACCTCTACGGGATGATGTGCGTAATCATCAAACACCTGCACCTGTTTTTCTTCTCCTAAAAACTCTAATCGTCTTTTCACGCCTGTGTAAGAAAGTAATTGTTGCTCAATAGCCTCTATAGACACACCTAGCTTAATAGCCATCCCAACAGCTGCTGCCATATTTAACACTTGATGTCTACCGTGAATAGGCATCTTTAGGCCAGAAATTTTTTTTCCTTCAAACTCCAAGTCAAATTCAGTGTTTAAACCATGATTTCTGACCCCTGTAATACGAAGATCTGCCTTATCAGAAAATCCATAGTAATTTGCTTTAACCTGTAATTTTTTTAAAAAAAAATCTTCTTCACATAAAAATAATAGATCGGAGCATTTTACATGTTGAATAAATGTAAGATATCCCTCTTGCAACCTTTCTTTAGTAAGCCAATAATCAAGATGATCTTCATCGGTGTTTGTGACAATAGCGCCAAATGCCGGAGTACATAAAAAAGAACCGTCACTTTCATCAGCTTCCGCAATAAAATACTGTCCATTACCATGCTCTGCATTGGTTCCAAGCTCTCTTAAATAACCCCCTATCACAAAAGAAGGACTAAGCCCGCCGTTTTTGAGTAAAGTTGCAACCATGCCTGTTACTGAAGTCTTACCATGAGCCCCTGTAATTAAAAGGGATTTTTTTCCTTGCATCAACCTATCTAAAAGCTCTGAACGGTGAAGGATTGTTAATCCTAATTTTTTAGCTTGTATCCATTCAGGATTGTCTTCTTGAATAGCTGAGCTATACACCACTTGCATCCCAGTTTGAATATGATTTGCCAGGTGGGCTGAATAAATAGTTGCTCCAAGTGCTCTTAAATCTTGAACAGATCTATTATGTTGAAGATCACTACCAAAGACGATATGACCACGCTCAAGCAAAATTTTTGCTAAAGCACTCATGCCAATACCACCAATCCCAATAAAATAATAAATAGATGAATCAATCAACATGTAATTTTCTCTAAAGTATGTATAACAAGATCCACTAAAGGTAGATCTTGTTTCCTTTTTTGAAAAGCATCTATTGCCAATTTCATAGGGGAAATATTTTCTATAAGCTTTTGTAGTCGATCCGCTAATTTTTGAGGCGTCATCTCTTTATGCTCTATGACAAAAGCCCCCTGCACCTGTTTAGCTATATATTGAGCATTAAAATTTTGATGCTGATCTTTTAAATACGGATAGGGAATAAAAAGTGTTGGTAATTTAAATAAAAGTTGCTCAGCAATTGTATTAGAGCCAGCTCTTGCAATAAGTGCATCTGCTGCGCTATAAGCATCACTCATCTTTTCTTCATACTGCCCAACATAAGCAGATATACCTAACTTAAGATAGGTGTTTTTAACAAAATTTACATCCGTATTAAATCCAATCAAGTGAATAATCTGAAAAAATTCTATCTGCTTTTTAAGGAGCGGCATAGCTGCTAAAACAGCATGATTTAATGAAAGGGCGCCTTGTGAGCCCCCAAACACTAATAGGGTTAATGCAGTTGGATCTAACCCATATTTTTCCCTTGCTTGCTTTTGTGAAACTACGGCTCTCTTTTCTTGTAAAATTGGCATTGTAACTTTAACAGCCTTGATATTTTTTTCTAATTCTACATCAAAAAACTGATAGGCAAGGTGTTTGGCTTTTTTTGCAAAAAGCTGATTAACCTTGCCTAAAACAGCATTTGATTCAAAAAGAATATAAGGAATCTTAAGTAGATAAGTGGCAACTAAAATAGGAAAAGAATGAAAGCTTCCAAAGCCTATTACGAGCGTTGGTTTTTTTGCTTTTAAAATCTGAACACTTTGAAAGATCCCCTTGATTAAACAAAAACTTGTTTTTAACCACATCCATGGTTTTTTTATAAAAAATACCCCACTTGAAATATCCACATAAGAAAATGCTTTTTGATTAAAAAAAAAATTCGAGCTCAATCCACATCCCAAAAATAAAAAATCCATTTCACTATTTTTTTGTTTTAACTCTTGAGCTAGTGCTTGAGCTGGATAAAGATGTCCACCTGTTCCACCAACAGCTAAGATAAGTAGATCTTTTTTTTTATCCATGTTGCTTACCCAATAGCATACCTTTGCTGATAAGAAATCTTTCCTACATTGAGAATACAAGATAACATGAGTAGATTTGCAATTAAAGAAGATCCTCCATGGCTAAAAAAAGGAAGATTTGTTCCTTTACTTGGTAAGAGCCCTGAGACCACACCTAAATTCAAAAATGCCTGAAAGCAAATAATAAACGTTAAAATACCCGCTACATAAAGCCCTTGCTTATCACAGGCTTGACTTGCTATTTTAAATCCTAAAAATCCAATACACATATAAAGAATAATCATAAATGTGATCCCAATAAATCCAAGCTCTTCTGCATAAATTGCCGCGATATAATCACTTCTTGCTTCTGGAAGATAGTGGAGTTTTTGTAAACTTTCTCCAAGCCCTCTGCCATATATACCGCCAGAACCTGTTGCAACTTTTGCTTGATAGGGTTGGTGTCCTTTGCCCAAAAGATCGGATTCTGGATTTAAATAAACACGAATCCTTGTAGCAACGTGTGGCATTTTAGACGCACAAATCCCACTCACTCCTACAATAATCATAAGAGGCATCCCCCAATATACCCACTTTACTTTTGTTAAATAGAATAATACAACAAGAGTGACTAGCATAATCGCTGCTGTTCCATTATCAGGCTCAAATAAAATCAAAAGAATAGGGATCGTTAAAGTAGCTAAAATCTTTAAAAATGATTTAAGAACAAGCGATTTATAAAAACGTGTAAAGACTGCCAAGTAATATAGTGGCATCACCATTTTCATAAGCTCGGAAGGCTGCAAAGAAATCCCTCTTACACCGATCCATCTACGAGCACCATTGAGTTCTTGACCTATATGAGGAATAAGGACAAGAAGTAAAAACAAACAATTTGCCCAAAATACATAAGGTACATAAACAAATATCTTATGATAACCTATCCGATAAATGCAGTAACTGAGTCCAAACCCAATCACAGCGTGTAATATCTGCTTTAAAACAGGATAGTGGCTTTTTTTTTGATCAAAACTTTCGAGCACTTCGGCTGAAGTGGTATTAAACACCATCAAAAGGCCAAGAAAAAATAAGATCGCTACACACAAAATGAGTAAATATCCATGTCGATTCACGAAAGGCTCTCTTATTTAATTTTAATACGATCTCCTGGACGCAAAGCTTTTGCTTGTTTTTCAGTGAGTTGATTTAATTTGATTAAATCCTCTACCTTAACATGATGTTCGATTGCAATTTTCCATAAGTTGTCCCCTGGTTTAATCGTATAGAGATTTTCTTCAACTTGTGGTAAAACTTTAATAGCAGTTGTACTAGCTGCTTTTTCCTTTGGTAAATATAAAGTCTGACCCACCTGCAGTTTTGCATCTACAAGTTCATTAACCTGCATAAGGGCTTCAACACTTGTACCATAACTTTTAGCAATTTTCTCTAAAACATCCCCTTTCTTCACAATCACTTTACCAAGCTCTTCTTGAGCTATAGGTTTTTTTGCCACGAGTACTTTATCTAAAGCATTTTCTCTAGCAGGTACAGCCTGTTGTACACTAGGTTTAATTACCGCTACTTCTTCTTTAATTTTCTCTACAGATTCTTTCGGAGCGATTTTAACAGGCTGGGCTATCGGATGCTCTGCATTTACAGAAACAGGTTTTACAAGAGGAACTTCTTTTCTAAGAGAAGCAATCTCTTTTTCAACAATTCTTGGAGAATCTTCTTTCATGGCAACACGCGAAGATGTCGTTGGTTCATTTTTTAAGGCGCTCACAAATAACATGACAAGGAGTCCTGCATTGATTAATACGGCAACAATAATAGTATCTTTTCTAGTCATTTACATACCTATTTTCTAAGGCTGTTACAAGTTCTTTAAAATGTTCCCCTCTATGCATATAATCTCTATATTGATCATAACTTGCACATCCAGGAGATAGTAAAATTGTGGACTCTGGCGTTGCAATCTCCCAAGCCTTTTCCATCGCTTGATCAAGAGTCTCACAAACTGTCACATCATAATATCCTTTTAATGTATCTGCAATAAAAGGTCCACTTTCTCCTATTGCTAAAATCTTATCGACATAAGATTCAAATCCCACCTTCCAGCTTGTAAACGATAAGCCTTTATTTTTGCCACCCACAATTAATACAATTTTCCCTTGCAATGTTTTTACAGCATGAATCACGGCTTCTGCTGTTGTTGCTTTACTATCGTTTACAAAATAAACCCCATTTACTACCTTGAAAAATTCAAGTCGATGTGGAGGTTTTTTAAAACTAGAAAGAGCCTCCATCATCACTTTTTCTGAAATAGAAAAAGCTAAACTAAGCTCTTTAATAAGATAATAAACCTCTATACCCAGGGCTTTTTTTCTTACTAAATCCATCAAGCCACAGTATTCTCTCTTTTGTGGAAGTTGTAAACAAGAATCTTGTGGAATTATGTTAACTTTACATCCAATAGAATCGATTTGTTTTCGAAAAACCGTCGCTGTTTTTTCTAAAATAAAAGCCACCCCTTCAGGTTTTAAACATCGCAATAGATTAAACTTTGCACTAGCATACTCTTCAAAAGAGCTATGTCTGTCTAAATGATTTTGTGAAATCTCTAAAATAATGACATAATCAAATTTTTTCGCAGTCAATGTTTCTAACTGAAAAGAACTGAGTTCACATACTAAAACTTCTTGTTCTATTGGATTTTGATTGAATAGGTAGGTTGAAAAAGGAACACCAACATTGCCTAAAGCTTTCGCTTTATATCCTGCAACACAAAGAATATGACTTAGCAAAAGAGTGAGTGTTGTTTTTCCATTAGAGCCTGTGATTCCGATACATTTTTGATGGGCATGGCTCAATGCAAACTCAGCCTCTCCCATTAACATCATCCCTGAGTCTTTAATTTGTTTATACAAAGGATGTGTTTGAGCAATGCCGGGTGATATAATAGCAAGCTCATATTCACTAAGATCTGGCCTAACTTTATCTAGATCTAACATCAATTTTGATCTATCTACACTTTGTAACCACTGCTCAATAGCTTGTTTATCAAGATGGGCATCGACTCCTAATACAGAATAACCCTGATGCAATAGTGCATCAGTTGCTGCCATACCACTTAAACCAAGTCCCACAACAAGTGCTTTTTTTTCTTGCATAAGTAAATCCTACTGAAACTTTAAAGAAGCGAGTCCAAGCAAAGCAAAAATCAATCCGCAAATCCAAAAACGCACTACAACCTTTGTTTCATGCCAACCTTTATACTCAAAATGATGATGAAGTGGAGAACATAAAAATACACGTTTTCCTTTTCTACATTTAAAGCTTATCACTTGAATAATTACAGATAATGCTTCAACAACAAATATAATTCCTATTAAAGCTAAGAGCAATTCCTTGCGTAATAAGACAGAGCAAACACCAAGAAGTCCTCCCAAAGGGATCGAACCCACATCTCCCATGAACACCTGTGCTGGATACCCGTTATACCACAAAAACCCAAGAGCTGCACCAAACATAGCACATAAAAAGATAGCGATCTCACCACTACCTTCAATATACAAAATATGCAAGTATCTAGAAATGTCTAGGTGATTAGATAAAAAAGCAACAACTGCTAAAACCGCTGCGACCATTAAAATAAGTCCAGAAGCTAGTCCATCTAATCCATCTGATAAATTCACTGCATTAGATGTTCCTGCAATGACAATAAGTGAAATAAAATAAGCTAGAATAAGAGCTCCACCTCCCAAGATAAAAAAAGGGGCTTTTTTAAATGGTAAATAAAAAACACCTTGATATTGCTGCAATGTTAATTCTATCCCAGATGGATCTTTAGCAATCGGTGGCAAAAACCATCTTCCAAAATGGATAGCCTCACTCACTTGAGGAATAAAAAGATACATAGCAAGTAGTGAAGCAAATAAACACTGAAGAGCAAATTTATATTTCCCCTTAAGCCCTTTGGAATTTTTATGGCGTATTTTCAAATAATCATCAATGCCACCTAAAAGCCCAAGCCACACTATAGTAACAAGTAAGATCAAAGTAAAACTACTTGTCAAATCCATCCATAATAAAGACGATATCCCTATGGAAAAAAGCATCAAAACCCCACCCATAGTAGGTGTATGCTTTTTCTTTTCATGTAGCTGAGCCAGCATCGGACAGTCCTCTACGCGGATAGACTGACCAGTTTTTAAATTAAATAGCCAAGCAATGCAACGAGGCCCTAAAAAAATCACCATAATAAGTGTTGTTAGAGCTGCTAAAAGCATCCTTGTTGAACAATAATAAAATACAGCAGGTATTTTTAAATGGGTTAAATAATGCAACCCTTCGAGCAAGAAAAGTAACATGGAATCTTCCTATATATCTTAGAAAAAAGGATCATACTAAAGCGCTTAAAAAAGACAAAGATTATCTCAACTCTTCTACTGTTTCTATAAGCATCCCTCTAGTTAAAGTTTATTTTTAAAATATTTGATTTCCGCGAATTATCTCATCATATCTTGCGGAATCTGCTGTTTTTTGTCACTTTACGCTGATTATAGTGGTATAATTTGCGGAATCTATGCTTTTATGCAGCTTTACGCAGAATATAATGCCATATCCAGCGGAATCTACTTGACTACCAAAGTATCAAGATACATACTGAGGTAGGCATTAAAAATAAGGAAAACACCCCATGTCCATTATAGGAAGAGAAAAAGAGCTTAAAGTTTTAGAAAAACTTTACAAATCACCCGAAGCTGAATTTCTAGCAGTTTATGGACGACGTAGAATAGGTAAAACCTTCTTAATTAACGAGTTTTTCAAAGATAAAGGTGTATATTTTGAATTAACTGGATCTCAAGAGGCAAACCTGGCTCAGCAACTTAAAAATTTCGCTATTGTTTTTGGAAACCAATTTAGGGAAAAACCCCCTACTCCTAAGTCTTGGACAGATGCTTTTGAACTTTTAAAGTCGACTCTAGAAAAACTTCCAGGCAATCAAAAAATTATCCTTTTTTTTGATGAACTTCCATGGCTTGCCTCTAAAAGATCAGGTTTTCTTAGTGTTTTAGATTATTATTGGAATCGCTATTTTTCTAGAAATCCAAAAATCCTACTTATTGTTTGTGGATCTGCAGCTTCCTGGATGATAAAAAAAGTCATCTACAATAAAGGTGGGCTACATGGTAGACTTACTGCAACCATCCAACTTCTTCCTTTTGATTTAGGAGAAACAGAAAAATTTCTTAAAGCTCGTCATGTTGAGTTAGATCGAAAACAAATCCTTGAACTTTATATGGCCATAGGGGGCGTTGCTAAATATTTAACTTATGTAAAACGAGGAAAATCAAGCGCAGAGATTATTCAAGAACTATGCTTTGAACAAGGGAGTCCTCTCTCTCATGAATTTTATAAACTTTACACATCCCTATTTACCAATTACACCCATCACATACAGGTCGTTGAAACACTTGGCAAGCACAAAAACGGCATGACGCTGATAGCTCTTTTACAATCCACAGGGCTGCAATCTGGAGGAAGCTCTAGCATGATTTTACAAGAATTGCAAGAATCTGGTTTTATTTTATATAGTCAAGATTTCAAGAAGAACAAAAAAAATGGCACTTATCGGTTAATTGATGAATTCTCCCTTTTTTATCTAAATTGGATGAAAGATTTTTTTGCATTAAACAATCTAAACAAAAATTACTGGCTCAGAATACAAAGTCATGCTTCGTTTATTTCCTGGGCAGGATATGCGTTTGAAGGGATTTGTTTAAAATATTTGTCAAAAATCATTCACGGACTTGGTTTAGATATTGTAGCAAGTAGCGCCTCTAGCTGGTCTTATTTACCTAAAAATAAAGAAGAAATTGGAGCACAAATTGATCTAGTTATTCACCGCACAGATGGATGTATTAATCTTTGTGAAATAAAATTTTGCAATGAAGAATTTATTATCGATAAAGGTTACGGAGCAAATTTAACCTATAAAAAAGCACAATTTCGCAAAATTACCAAAACAAAAAAAAGCTTATTTACAACACTTATTACAGCTTATGGAACCCAAGAAAATAGTCACTATTTGTCTTGTGTCGATAATCAACTTTCCATGGATGTTCTTTTCGAAAAATAGTAATAAAATCAAGCAGATCTAAAGTGCTTTTTGCAAATCTTCTACAACTTCCCATAATCTATTGAAATTAGCTCCTTTGCAAAGAAGAACGTCACCTTCACCAAGGTGGTGAAGCACTTTTTCTAAAGCAGTTTGCTTATCAACTGTATGGTAAACAATTTTTCCATGTGCTTTAAATACGTCATACAAAGGTTTCGTTGCTTCTCCAAAACAGATTAAAATATCTAAAACAGGAAGAGCTGTAATCGCTACATTTTCATGAGCCTCTTTAGACAGATCACCAAGCTCTCTCATTTCTCCAAGAACAGCTAGTGTTTTTCCTTCCCCTAAAGGCTTTGGCAAACTTTTTAAAATAGCTTTTAACGCTGTTGGATTATTGTTATAGGTGTCATCAATTAAGATGGTATCTTTATAAGTTTTAAAAGTGTGCTTTTCAAATCTATGTTTAAAAGGCTTTAAGCACTTTATCCTTTCTCTAATCACTTCATCTGGCACCTTTAAAAACTTAGCAATATGGACTGCAGCAGAAAGATTTTCCAAAAAATGTCTCTCGGTAAATGGAGGTTGAAACGCTTTCACCGAGTCTATATCTGCATCCGTTGCATAGACTTCTATAACCCTATCTTGGATCTTTGGCAAAGCAACTTCTGCATGCATATGGATAGCAGCATATTTCAGATTGGGTGAAGACAATATTTTCCCCTTTTCCAAAGCTATATGCTGAACTGAAGAAAAATGTGCAATATGAACAGGTGCAATATGAGAAACCACTGCAAACTCAATAGGTGCAATTTCAATAAGCTTCTCCATTTCACCTGGATAACTTATCCCCATCTCTAAAACTAAGACTTCAGCATCTTGTTTTGCATTTAAAATCGTTAAAGGAAGCCCTATTTGTCCATTATAACTATCGGGTGTTTTATCTACTTTATAGGTGGTCTCAAGAAGGTTATAGACAAACTCTTTAATAGTTGTTTTACCAACAGATCCTGTCACTCCAATCATTTTAGGCTGTCTTAATTTGATGACCACTTTCGCAAGTTTTTGCAAAGCCCCAAGAGGGTCTTTAACCCTTAAAAGGGTTAATCCAAAATCAAACCCCCTATAGTCTTCTTGGACCAAAGCGGCTATCGCTCCTCTATTAAAGGCATCTTCTAAAAATAAGTGCCCATCTTGCTTTTCCCCTTTTAAAGCTACATAAAGCCCTCTTTCTTTACATAAGCGACTGTCTACATAGACTTTAGATACAACCCTTCTATCTTGAGATGCAATCTCAAGCACGTCTGCTATTTCTTGTATTGAGAAAAAAGCCATATTTTTAACTGCTTATTTATAAGATACTTAGGTCTAATTATTTATTAAAGATGTCCAATCATAAAAATTATCCCCCTATAAATCAATCAATAAAAATCATAATTAACTAAAAGACAAGCAATTACACTTAAATAGAATCTTTATATAAACATTTATTTTAAATCAAATTTTCTATATAATTAACTTATAAGATATATAATAAAGGCATCAAAATGGCTTCTGATCCAAAATTACAAGTAAATCTAAGTCAAGCTCCAGTCCCACCAACTCCTGTGGTAACGCTTACTCAAAGACCTGCCTGTCCTATCATGATGGTTGGAGGCCGCTTTATAGAAGTCATTTCATCTGATGGAAAATTTAAAGCTTTAGAAAAAGATCAGTGGAATACAATTATTCCACGGATACAAGCGGTTATAGAAGCCTCGCATTTAGCTGCTGATGAGCAAAAATCCTCAAGCACGTCAACTTTAGAAAAAAAAGACCGATATCTAGACCTTACAGATGCCAAAATCACAGGATTTGAAATCCCTCTTTCAACAGAAGGTAAGCAAACAATCACTTATCATCAAACATCTACTCAACGATCAATGTTTAAAACCACAACAAAAACACACGCAACAGAAATTACTTTAGACCATGCAAGCTTAAATGGATTAAAGGGTACTACAGATAGTCTTAACCCCCATTTGACTAAAAATAATCATCTTGAAAACCTTATGCAAGGATATTCTAAAGCCAGCACTAATGAATCGACTCAATCAGAATCTTCTAAACAGCATCTACGCACTTTAGAACAAAAGTACACTACTCTATTACCTCATCTAGATACTTTAAAATCAGATCCAAACACACCTTTATCTGACAAAGCTTTAACTACCCTTTTAGAAAACTTACCCTCTAAAATTGCTGTTATACCTAATCCTGATTTAACTAATATTGCTGCCAATATCAAAAATGCTACTAGCACTGAAGCTACAGCTGCCTCTGTAATAACTGTAAAAATTGATCGCAAATATCCTCATGAAGACGATTCTAATGCCCTAGAAGTTAAAGAGCCCCTATACCTTGGTATCTTTATTGATCCTAAGACAAAAGGAGTCTTCATTTATAATCCTAGCGGTGAAAATGATCCAAGCATAACATCATTCATCAAAGAGCTAAAATCATCTAATATGCCTATAACCATGTTAAATGGCCACTCACCTCTTGATAGCTCTGAAGTGCACAAGCGCCAAATCCTACTATTTGCAAATGCAATGTCCTCTACCCCATCCAATTTAGAGCATCAGAAGAAAAGTCTAGATCAATTCTCATCTAAGATGAAAGAATCTTTAGAAAGTAAATCTTATATGGAAACAATACGTTTTACTAAAAAAGCAACAGATGCAGCTCTTTTACAAACCCAGGCTCACAACTTAGCCACAAAAATAGAAGCTGATATTTTCCGTCAAATGCATAGAACTAAAGTGTTAGGATACAATCCTCGACCTGAAACAACAACTGAACTCCCATTAAAAAGCGCTGAAGAAACTTACGTCCCTGAAGGGTTTAGATGCGATGATGACGGCGTACCATTTATCACTCCTTCCGAGGTTCCTCCAAACGCGACTGATGATTCAAACGATACTGATTCTGACGAAGAATTTTTCGATGCAGACGAATCACTCCCTGGAGATGGAGTTATCTAAAAAATCCAACCAAGTCCATAATAGGTCAGCAAACCTCCAAGAGCTAGTTCTGCAACACCACTAATAACGCGAACTGGATTGTCATGTATGGCGGTAGAGACATCTTGCAAACTTATATGTGAACATATTCCGACTAAACCAATTCGATCCACTGGTAATTTAGATTGAGTTTCTAAAGCTAAAGCACCCATTTCTTCCCAATGTTTTCTTTCAGCATCAGAATGTATCACACCATTTCTTTCACGAAGTTCAACGATTTTATCTCCCTGGAAAATATCACCTTTTTCAATTTCAGATGGTCTATAAATAAACCGCACCATGGGAGGAAATATTGTATGCATAAGCATACTAACTACGACAGAACTCTCAATAAGCCTCTTATTAGAAGTCGCTTTTTTCATTAAACTAGCTCCAAAAATAGCCCCCTTATCCATAGCATAAAATCTTGGCCAAAGCCTTTTAGAAAGATAAGAATTTTCCGAATCCTTTAAAACAAAAAATTTTCTGTCTGGTTGTTTTGTTGCATACTGCACCGCTACCTTTGGATCAGCCCCATTTTTTAAAATAGAAAAAAAATGCGACACTGAAGTCCCATGCCTTAAAGATTCAAATCCACCAATTTTACAAAGACCTTCTGTCACATGCGATGACAGCGGAAGAGTCAGTATTTGTAACCCAAAATTCCTATACGAAGAAACACTCATAAAACCCTAACCGCTTATTTTTTTTAGAAGAAATTTTAAAATAAAAAGCAATTAAACATCAAGTTGACAAAATATAAATATACAAATAACAAACTAAAAAATAATTAAAATTTTTACATAGAAATTTTTAATGTGATTCCAGCAGTTTCAAGATCTGATGTCATATTTTTTTTTAAGATTGACCCATATCTATTTTTCTCACATAATCCCCTCCTTTAATCATTGGTGGCATAGCCAAGTGGTAAGGCAGGAGCCTGCAAAGCTCCCATCCTCAGTTCAAATCTGAGTGCCACCTTTTTACTTACCCGAGTCTTCTCTCTTGCTATATTTAATTCCAACCCCTTTGGGGAACTTACAAGATATTACCTTAAGAGCTCTTGACTGTTTAAAATCGTGCGACCTTATCCTATGTGAAGATACTCGCCACTCACAAAAGCTACTCAACCATTATGAGATAAAAAAGCCTCTTAAAAGCCTTCACAAGTTTAATGAACAAAAACAAACAGAATCCATCTTATCCGCTTTAAAAGACGGCCAAACCATCGGTTTAATCACAGATGCAGGAACTCCTTGTATCCAAGATCCAGGAGCTCTTCTTGTAAAAGCTTGTTATGAAGCAGGTTTAGAAGTCACGGCCCTACCAGGTCCTTGCGCCTTTGTAATGACCCTTTCTTTAAGTGGAGAACTAGAGGGACCTTTTCAATTTGTGGGGTTTTTCCCAAAAAAATTACAAGCTCTTAAAAAAAGTCTTTTATCCATCTTAGACTATGAAGGTCACTCACTAGCCTACGTCAGCCCTCATCAACTTCTTGATGTTTTAGAAGTGCTCACACTATTAGATCAAGATCGCAACCTTTTATTAACAAGAGAGCTCACCAAAGTCTACGAAACCTCTTATAGAGGAACTGCCAAAGAGCTCTATGAAGTATTTAAAAAAACTCCCCCAAAAGGAGAATTTGTTCTCATGATCAAAAAATCCTTAAAGGTAGACAATCCCTGCTTAGAACTTCCTATAGAAGAACATATTCTTTATCTAGAAACCACCTATAACTTTTCTAAAAAAGAAGCTATCAAGCTTGCAGCTCAACAAAGAGGCATTCCTAAACGAGACCTCTACAACCTTGTACAAAAAAAATAGAAATTTGGCACACTCGATAAGCGTCTGCTAATTTTATTAAAAAACACTTGCAGTATATAGGTATATCTCTTAGAGTCTTTTATCTAAAACAATCATACACGCTATTAAGACAAGGAGTTTTAACAATGTCATCTACACCAAAAGAACTCATCTTCGAAGAAGAAGTCCGTAAAAAGCTGAAAGAAGGAATCGATAAGCTAGCAGAAGTTGTGGGCGTTACCCTAGGTCCAAAAGGACGCAATGTTGGTCTACAAACAACTTTTGGAGCACCTACAATTACAAGTGATGGAAATAATATCATCAAAGATATTGAACTCAAAGATCAATATGCCAATATGGGTATAGCCCTTGGTAAAGAAGTTGCTGATAAAATTAAAGAAAGTAGTGGCGATGGGGTTACAAGAGGGATTATTCTTCTACAAGCCCTTGTTAGTAATGGTGTAAAAAACATAGCTTCAGGAGCTAGTCCTATTCACATTAAACGAGGATTAGATAAAGCTGTCGAGCATGTATTAAAAGAAATCGATCGCATTGCAATCAAAATCGAAAAAGACTCTGATATAGAGCATATTGCAACAGCTTCTGCCTCTGGGGACAAAGAAGTTGGATCTCTTATCGCAGAAGCTTTTCGCAAAGTCGGAAAAGAAGGAGTTATTACTTTAGAAGAAGCTAAAGGAACAACTACCTCTATTGAATTAGTGGAAGGAATGCAATTAGACCGTGGTTATATGAGCCCGTATTTTTGCACAAATCAAGAAAACATGTCTGTTGTTATGCAAAATGCAAAAATCCTCATCACTGACAAAAAAATTTCCAGCATACACGAGATTATGAACGTCTTGCAAACAGTTGCTACAACAGGACAAGAACTATTAATCATCGCTGATGATATTGATGCAGATGCTCTTTCAACACTTGTTGTAAATAAGATACGAGGAACTCTTAAAGTAGCTGCCATCAAAGCTCCTGGCTTTGGTGATAGACGTAAAGCACTTCTTGAAGACATAGCAATCCTTACAAATGCTAAGGTTGTTTCTGAAGACAAGGGCATGCAACTAAAAGATGCAGCAGGAGATGTTTTAGGTTCTGCTACTCAAGTTCTTATCACGAAAGATTCTACAACAATCGTAGATGGTGCTGGAGAAAAGTCTGCTCTTACGCAGCGTCTAAAAGAACTTGAAAGAGAAATTGCTAACACAAAAAGTTCTTACGATAAAGAAAAGCTTGAAGAGAGAAAAGCCAAGCTTAGCGGTGGTGTAGCTGTTATTTCTATTGGAGCTGTTACAGAACCTGCTATGAAAAAGAAAAAACAACTTTTTGAAGATAGTTTAAATGCCACAAAATCTGCTATTGCAGAAGGCATTGTTCCAGGTGGTTGCGTCACATTTTTTAAAGCAGCAAGCGCACTGCACAACCTAAAGCTTTCTCATCCAGATGAAATACTTGGATTAGAGATCGTCCTTAAAGCTTGTGAAGCTCCTTTCAGACAACTTATTAAAAATAGTGGACTTGAAGGGTCTCTTCTCTTTAACCAAGTAAAAAATGAAGCCTTGACAATTGGATTCAATGTCGTCTCAGAAAAAGTTGAAGACCTAATGGCCGCTGGCGTGATCGATCCTGCAAAAGTTATCAAAAACTGCTTAACCTATGCTGCTTCTTTAGCAGGTGTTGTCCTTCTATCAGAAGCTCTGATCGGAAACGCTCCTGAAGATCCTGAAGAAAACCAATAAGCAATTTTTTCAACAACTAGTTAGCGCCTATATTTTTATAGGCGCTACTTTATTTTAATCTATGACATCTCAAGTTGCTATTTTATCTGCTCAAGGCTTAGGTGATGCTCTTTTAATGAGAATTGCCTGTTATCACTTTGAAAAAGCAGGAGCTAATGTTACCCTTTATCACTCAAATCCTGAAATCCTTCAGCCCTTATTTCCAACAGGAAATTTTAGCCCTTATCCACAAATAAATGAATTTGCTAAAACTTTTGCGAAATACGATCTTATTCTTTTAGAAAATGACCATTCAGAAAAAGCATGGGCTTTGATGCACCTACGAGAGAAAGGTCTTTTACCTCAGCTCAAAGTGTTCTTCCCAACACCTAACAAAAAAATGCAAAAACCTTGCGACTACCTATGCAACCCTACGCTACCTATTGCTACAAACTTAACACTCGCTTGCCATGGCTTAGAACCCTCTATTGCAGCTTCCAAAGACAACAACCTCTTGTTACCAAGTCATGCCTATAAAAACCGCTATCCTACACAAGTCATTTTACATCCAACAAGTAAAGATCCTAAACGTAACTGGAAACAAAAGCAGTTTATTGCTTTAGCTAAAAAACTCACTATTTTAGGATTTACCCCTATCTTTTCTGTAAGTGTAGAAGAGTTTCCTTTATGGAGTTCTATTCAAAATGATGGCTTTAATGTAGTTGTTTCCAATTCTTTAATAGAGCTTGCAACCCTATGCTATGAGTCTGGTTATTTCATTGGTAATGACTCAGGCATAGGGCATTTAGCATCCAATGTAGGTCTTCCAACCCTTACCATCTCTGGCAATCCCAAAAGAGTATCTGTTTGGAGACCAGACTGGTCGCAAAATCTTATTGTCACCTTACCCTTTAATCTACCGAACTTTAAAGGAATTCATTTTAGATTCCGTGAGAATTACTGGCAAAATTTTATCCCTGTTAGTAAAGTCATAAGCAAGTTTCATAAGCTTATTAAAGCAAGTTCACAAGGAACCACATGGTATTAGATCGGGTAGCTGTCATTCCTTCTATAGGAATTGGTGATGGCTTAATTATGATGGTTGTTTCACATAGACTCTATTGTCAAGGTTTTGTCGTAACAACATTTTCTAAGCCTCTCATAGAGCTGCAAAAGTGGTTTCAAGGACATACCTTTATGGAAAGACCTCCTTTAGATCTTCTAGAATCTACCTTTGCTCCCTTTGATCTTGTTATTTTACAAAACGACAACTCTCCCTTTTCAAAAAAACTAATCTCTTTATACCAAGAAGGAAAACTCAAAGCCCTTAGCATTTTTTATCCTTCCTATGAAGAGGCTAAACATACATCGCTCTCTCCAATAGATAGGGTATTTAATGAAAACCGCTGTATGGTCGATAATGCTGCAAGAGCCATCTCTTCTCTTTTAGGCCTCAATCATTTTTCGAAAAACAACGGATTTATTTTAGATGAATCCTACACGCATAGACGCTATAAAAATAGAGTCCTTTTCCATCCAACGAGTTTAGATGAAAAAAGAAATTGGCCAGCCCAAAAATTTCTCCATGTAGCTACAACACTTCAAAATCAAGGATTTCAACCAGTTTTTATCCTAGCACCTCACGAAAGAGCTAACTGGGAACCTCTTTTACAAAATCTTTTCGACATGCCTCTATTTCCAACCCTTGAAGAACTTGCAGCCTACGCATTTGAATCGGGTTATTTAATTGGTAATGATTCAGGAATCGGTCATTTATGTTCCAACCTACACATTCCAACGCTTATCATTTCCAACAGAAAAAAATACATGCGCCTGTGGCGCCCTGGCTGGTACAGAGGTGACATTGCGACACCCCCTTCTTGGATCCCTAATTTCAAAGGAACAAGACTGCGTGAAAATAAATGGAAACACTGGATATCCACAAGCCAAGTTCTTAAAAAATTTCACAAACTCTTAGATAAAGAGTTTTCTTAAAAACTCTACAACCCAGACATGCGAAATTTATCAATAAAAGCTCTAGGAGCTGGATATTTCTTTCCATCCATCTTCGTACTAAACCATTGATATTACAAACCAACTAGTCTACTAGCTTTTTAATTTCTCTATTTACATGATAAATATTTTAAGTTTAGAATAAGGTTAAACCTCTCGATTTGGTAGTTTTAACAGCCCGAATCGAGAGGTTTAACCTCTCGATTTAAAGGAAATACAAGATGAATATGTATGCTGCTACATTAGAACAAGCTTTAGAAACTCTTGGTCACCTTTTACTAGATCGCAATTACGAATACGAAGTTGTTGCTATAGGTGGTGGAAGCTTGCTACTTTTAGGTCAAATTCTAAGGATGACAAAAGATTTAGATCTCGTAGCTTTGGTAGATTCTGAAGAATTCATTTCCGCATATCCTTTACCTAAAAACTTACTTCAAGCTGTTAATGAAGTAGGCTTAGCATTGGATCTTGGAAAAGATTGGCTAAACGCTGGTCCTGCAGCTTTACTTGAAATGGGGCTACCTGATGGTTTTAAAACACGTATGCAAACACGTCGTTATGGAGGCCTTACTGTTCATCTTGCAGCTAGATTTGATCAAATTTGCTTTAAACTCTACGCCTCCATAGATCAAGGTCCCGAAAGCAAACATTTTGCGGATCTAAAACTTTTAAACCCAACAGAAGACGAATTAACCAAAGCTGCAAATTGGTGTATTACACATGATGTTTCGGAAGAATTTTCTGTAATATTACAACAGGTTATTATGTCCTTAAGAGGTAAAAATGCAAATTCTTAAACAAAAAATTGAACATTATCTTATAGAACTCACTTGGAGCCTTTGGACAGAATTAGGTGTACTAGGAATCTCAAGACACCATCACGATTGTTTAATAGCACCAGAAGAGCTTATCTTATTAACAACACTCATTGCTGAGCTTGATCCTCGACTCCGAGATGAAGCCTTAGACTGGTGCAGTCAATATCATCATTTTATATCTGTGACCCGCCTAAAAGCTTTGATAAAAGTGTGCGGTCCCTGTATGCATTTACCTTTCTCAATATTTGCCGCCACACTTAATACAGCTTCTACAGCAAATTGGCCTCTTTTCACAAAAACTAGTATAAAAACCTTTATACCTAGTCGCAAATCAAAAGCCCCTCAATGCAAACTACCTGCTCTTCTTTATTTAAGACTTCGAGGATTATTTGGCACTGGAGCACGTGCTGATCTATTAACATTTTTCTTAACCTCAAAAGAATCTAATTTTACTGCCGCTGATACCGCCCAGCTTGGATACAATAAACGCAGTTTATCTGATCTCTTAGAATCTTTTGTGCAATCTGGGCTTTTCGATGTATTATCTATTCGCAATCAACTCTTTTATCGTTTTACTAAAAAAAATGAAATGATCCAATTACTGGGTAAAATTCCTAAAACCACTCCATCTTGGCGCCTTATTTTAGAAATCATTTTACCGCTATGGTATTGCATTCAATCTATTGAAAACAAATCAATCGCTACAAAAATCACGCAAATACGTGGTGTTTTGTTAGAAATAGATGAACAACTCAAACTACTTCAATTAGAAGCTCCTCCTTTCCAAGCAGATTTTAATGCTTATTTACATTCTTTTTCTAATTGGCTTCTATCTCTACTAGAAAATATAGCCCATGGGGATTTTTCTAAAAAAATTTAAAGCGTTTATGGTAAGACAATTGCATATAAGTTATTAAAAAATGTTTTGTATTAAAATGGAAAACATACCTACAATGAACTTAGAGGTGGGGGCAGCTCATCTCTAAAATGTCTAAATTGCTAGCTTCTAGCAAGGAGAACGTTCATGAAAAACTCCCCTCATCACAATAAGCACCTTAAGCATCAAGCTATTAAGGAAGCAAACGCTATGGGAAACACCCCTCAAAAAGGTTTAGAAAATCCTGAATTTAAAAAAAAAACGTTAGTTAACCCTGAACCTGAACCTGAACCTGAACCTAAACCTGAACCTGAACCTGAACCTGAA
>JBAWWQ010000002.1:0-20600 GCA_037146655.1 Chlamydiota bacterium
TAACCTAGCTAAGACAAAGATTATTAAAAAAGGAATCAAATCATGATTGATTTAATGAAGTTCAAAGACCATTTTGTCCTCCTATTAGAGGCAGGTTTTATCGCGGTTAACCAAGCAGATGAAGACTCAGCTAATAAACTTTTTAAAGCAGCTGCTCTACTTAATAGTACAAGTACTTTGCCTCAAATTGGCTTTGGTTATCTTTATTTACATAAACTAGAACTCAAACAGGCTTGTAAAATTTTTGAAGAAATCTTAAAAAAAGAACCCCATAACGATATGGCAAAAACACTCCTTGGCCTTAGCATGACTATGACAGTAGATCAAGTTGCTCAAGGAGAACAAATGCTAACAGATACTGCATCAACATCCTCTGACTCGCAAATTAAAACACTTGCAGAAAGTGCTTTAACTTTCGTAGACCAATTTATTAAAAAATCGCCTCCAGGACAAATGCCGGGCAGCTCTCCTAAACCTAAAGGACACAGCCCCTCCAAATAATTTAAATTAAGGTTTCATACACATGGACAATCCCCTACCTAATAAAATTCCAAATATTGATCCTACTCAGTCTGTTGAACCTATCGGACAAGGGCCTGAGCAAGAGCCTAAAACTTCTTTTGGGGATTACATGAAACAGCCTCTAGCAACAACTGGGGTGGATCAATCTCAAGCTACCTCTCCTTTAGATCTTTCTAAAGGTCAGGTAGGCCAAGCTGTCCAACCCACTATGACTTCGGTCCAATCTCAATTTAATACAACTGCTCAAACTTTAAATACGGTAGAATCCCAACTCAATACAAAAAATCTTAAACTGAAACAATCTCAAAATTATCTACTACGCAATAAACTTTCTGAAGCAGATACTCACATACGTACTGCCGCATCAAAAGTTGGTGTAGATGTAGGCCCCCCTTCGTCTCCTATGAATAAACAAAATCCTATCAACCGGTATTTAGGCCTTATTACCTCAAGTCAAACACAACTTGCAGAAGCTCAAGCTAAAATCAAAGAAATTGCAGCTGATGGTCACTCTTTAGCGCCAGGAGATCTTCTTATGATCCAAGTGAAGATGAATAAAGCTCAACAAGCTTTAGACTACTCTTCCGTCTTACTTGGTAAAGCTGTTGACGATATAAAAATGCTTTTCAACGTGCAGATATAATACATGATGGATCCTACCAGTCACTTCGAAAATCTTGTCAATCAACTGGAGGATATTCAACTTACAACCATGCATGGGCGTATTACAGAAATTGTAGGCATGCTCATTAAAGCTATTGTCCCTCAAGTTAAAATGGGGGAAGTATGCATGATCAAACGCCATCCAGAACCTTTGATGGCAGAAGTTGTAGGTTTTACAAAAGATGAAGTCTTCCTATCTCCACTTGGAGAAATGTATGGTATTGGCCCTTCCTCAGAAGTCATCCCTACAAGAATGCCTCTTAATATTAAAGTGGGACCAAATCTTTTAGGTCGCGTTTTAAATGGACTTGGTGAACCTTTAGATGAAGCCACTAAAGGCCCTCTTATCTTAAATGAAGTATCCTCTGTCATCAATACGCCACCTGATCCTCTAAAAAGAGCCATGATCAAAGAACCCCTATCTGTAGGTGTACGCTGCATCGATGGAGCCCTTACCTGTGGTCGCGGACAACGGGTTGGTATTTTTGCAGCAGCAGGCGGTGGTAAATCCACCCTTTTAGGAATGATAGCCCGCTATGCTAAAGCTGATGTAAATGTCATTGCACTCATCGGGGAAAGGGGACGCGAAGTTAGAGAGTTTATCGAAGATGCCTTGGGTGAAGAAGGAGCTAAACGCTCTGTGATTATAGTATCTACTTCGGATCAAGCCGCTCAACTACGTTTAAATGCTGCTTATGTAGGCACTGCAATTGCTGAATACTTCAGGGATCAAGGTAAAACTGTCATCTTAATGATGGACTCTGTCACCCGTTTTGCAAGAGCTCTTCGAGAAATAGGTCTTGCAGCAGGAGAACCTCCAGCAAGAGCTGGGTTTACCCCTTCCGTTTTTGCAACACTTCCTAAACTTTTAGAAAGATCCGGTAATTCCGATAAGGGTTCCATCACAGGATTTTATACTGTGTTAGTAGCAGGCGATGATATGAACGAACCAGTATCGGATGAAGTGCGTTCGATTTTGGACGGTCATATTATCCTTTCTAATGAGCTTGCAAGGCAATACCACTACCCTGCTATCGACCTTCTGGGATCTGTCAGCCGTATTATTACATCTATTGTCGACAAGGAACATTTGCAACTTATTGGTAAAATTCGAGAAGTTCTTGCCAACTACAAAAAAAATGAGCTCCTCATTAGAATTGGTGAGTATAAACCAGGATCTGATAAAGACGCCGACTTTGCTATTAAATATATCGATAAGGTCAATGCGTTCCTTAAACAAAAGGTAGATGAAAAATGCACTTTTCAAGACTCCTTGGCTCAGCTAAAAAAACTTTTTAAATGATTCTACTTTTGTTTTATGAAACTACCTAAATACCCACTAGAACAACTTATACTTATCAAAGAGCGTCGTTTAGAAGAGTCAGAAAAAAAACTAAAAGAAAAAAAACTCATTTTAGAAAAAGAACAAAAAAAGCTAAAAACCCTTGAAGCTGAAGCCCAAGAAGTTCATGACCATAAACAAGAAAAAATCAAACAACTTGATGAAGAAATGAACCAGGGAACAGATAGTCTTAAACTAGATATCGCTTATAAATATCTCAAGGTTGTTCAAGAGCGACTTGTGCAAAAGAAAAAAAAAGTCCTTGAACAAGATAAAGTTGTCAAAACAGCTGAGCAACAAGTTGAAATCGCAAGACAAGACATGATAAAAAAACAAAGAGAAGTAGAAAAACTCAGCATCCATAAAGATGAATGGAAAAAAGAAGTGATGAAAGAACTAGATTATAAAGAAGCTCTAGATGGTGACGAAATCGGTTCTGCTAAATACATCTCTTTAAAAAAAGCTAAAGAAAAAAAGCATTCTCAAGAAAGAAAAAAGAAAGAAAAAAGCTCATAGATCGGAATGTAATAATATGTCCACGGAAAAACCACGCCCTTTAGTCGGATATCGAGAAAATCAAGACACAAAAAAAGACACCCCTGTCGATCCAAAAAAATTTAAAGAAGAACTATCTAAAGTTCAAGAATCTGATGCTGCTCAACAACAAGGAAAAAGAAATTTAAAAAAATCAGAAGAAGAAGGTGAAGATGATATGGGAGCCCAGGCCCCACCATCTGCTCCTACAGGTGTATTTTCCATGTTCATGTCAGAGGGATCCTCAGACAATTTATTAACCCCCAAAACTCCACAAAATGTTAGGCAAACAGCTGCACCTACAGCATCTTCTACTTTTAATATAGAAGAAATGCCAAGTGATGCTTCTTCTGGCATGGGTGAAACGCCACCTACAGCATCTGCTTCCCCTCAAGCAGCCTCAGCTCCACCTAGCGCCGCTCTACCTTCATCTGCTGGTTCATCCTTTACAGAAAACATCCCTTCAATAGAGTCTGCTCCACCTCAAACTCCAAGTGCTCCACCAACTTCTGAAGCTACTTCTACCCCTTCTGATACATCCACTGCTTCTACACCAGCAGCGGGCCAATCCCCTACAGCAACGCCATTATCCCCTTATGAGCAACAAGCTTCTTCTCAAAGTCAAGCTCCTTCGCAAGAGCAAACCTCTTCAACTCAGCCGCCTTCAACTCAAGCAAGCCCTACAAGGATACAAAAAAAACAAACAACCGACATCTCTTTACTGTCAACAAAACATCCATCCTCTGCTCAGCTTATCAAACAAAAACAAAATAAATTATTAGATCTAAATCTTGGTAAAAAACCAGATGCCCCTCCAAGTGATGCTCCTACTTTAAAAACTATCACAAAACCCATTATGCAAACTCCTTCTAAACAACCTGCGGCCCTATCTAACCCTACTAAAGCTTTACCCTCTATAAACCAAGAATCTACTCCACAAACTAGCCAAGCGGCTACAAGCACACCTCTTCAAAAAGCCCCTCTTGCAACAACTCCTACTTCAACACACTCCATTATCGATAAAAAAACTACTTCTAATGCAGCCCAGCCTGTTTCCCCTGCTACAAATGCACAAGGGTTAAGCATCAAAACAGACACAAGTTCCTCACAAGATCAATCTAAAAAACAAAATAAAGATCAGTCTACAGATAATGTCGGAGCACAGGGGCAAGTCCCTTTACCTCTTGTAGCGTTCACCCCACCACCTGCTGAGGCGCTCCCTACTTATACAAATCTCCCTTCTGAGGTGTATGAACTCTTTGAAAGAATGGTTGGATCTATCACAGTGGAACACACCAAAGCAAGCACAACAACAACCATCACCCTTGCAATGAAAGGTTCTATTTTTGATGGAACACAAATTGTTTTAGATCGTCAAAGTACATCTATGAATACTTTTAATATACAAATCGCAACCAACCCTCAAGCTCAAGATCTTATTAATGCAAACTTAACTGATCTTGTTGCAGCCTTTCAAGGAAGCAAACTTGCGTTTGATGTAAACATCCGAAAACCTATCCTTTTAGAAAAATACCATGACTTCCAAAGAAAAGACTCTCCTCAAAAAGAAAAAGATCAAGAGGGCCACTCTTAAGAAAATTATCCTTTATTAAATCCTAAAAATTGGTATCTTGAAAATAATAACCTATTACAAATACAAATCATGACAAGTCATCCTATTTTACTTAAAAAAATCACTTCTGCAATAGCAGAAAGTTTAACAGTGCCTATGTGGGGGACAATCCCCTCTTTCCCTTGGGAAAAATTCTGCAATCTTTTACAAAACACCTTTCAAATGTCTGGATTGCACATAGCTCCAACTCATGCAGACTGGAAAGATGCAAATGAACTCTTGCAAGGACTAGGTGACCACCCTTCCCTCTCAAGTGTTGTCATGAGCCCACTGGCCTCACCTTGTTTCCTAGCCATGCCTCATGAAGATGCAAAAAAATGGACCTCTCTATTTTTAGATAAAGAACACAAAAAAACATTCACCGATGAAAACTTACAAAAAGGTTTTTTCCGATTTAATCTACTCCACATTCTTCAAAGTTTTTATGAATTAAACCTTTATAAAGGACTCACCCCAAAACTACAAACACATGCACTCCCTCATGAAAAAGCCTACTGTATCGATCTCCAAATAACCCATCACACCCTCACCCTATCTGCAAGACTTATTTTCCCAGCAAGTTTTCACAGCGTTTTAACTTCACATTTTACAAATGTCCCCTTTTCCTTAGCCTCTGTAGATTCCTCCCTAGAACTTCCTCTTAAAATCCAAATAGGCAAAGTGGCACTACTCCGTAGAGAATGGCTCTCTACTCAGCTTGGCGATTTTGTTATCCTAGACTCTTGCTCTTACCATCCTACTACCCATCAAGGCACTTTTTTGATAACTCTAGAAAATACGCCTTTATTCATCGTTAAAAACAAACATAATGAACTAAAAATTTTAGATTATGCACTCTATGAACAAAAGGATATGATCATGGAAAAAGATAAAAACATACCTCCTGAAGATGATGATGCATTCGAAAATGAAGAACTCATAGGCGATGATGATGAATTTGAAGACGAAGAGGAAGAATTCGAAGATTTTGAAGAATTTGAAGATGAAGAAGGAATCTCTACAGACACCCGCTCAAATAAATCCTTAGCAGATCTTGTCTCTTCTGATGATGTCATTTTATCCTTATGTGTTGAAGTGGCTCATATTAAAATGCCTCTTAATAAACTCTTAAGTCTGCAACCTGGCAACACGTTGCAACTACCCATTTCTGTAGAAAATGGGGTATCTATTACACTCAACTCTCAAGTTGTAGCAAGAGGCGAACTGTTACAACTTAGTGATATGTTAGGTGTTAAAATTTCTGAAATCTGTCACTAATAGAACCATATTATGGATACAACAGAATTTTATAAACAACCCACACTACCTAACCTTAAAGAAGCACTAGCCCTAGATCCACCCCTTCCTGAAAAAATAGGTCCCTATAAAATCGAAGCGCTTCTCACAAAAGGTGGTATGAGCCTTCTCTACCTTGGACTCCATCCTGACCAGCATACCCCTCTTGTCATCAAAATTCTCTCACCACAGTTTGTCAAAAACCAAGAGATGACGGAGCAATTTCTTAAAGAAGCAAAAATTATCGCTTTATCTAACCACCCAAATATCGTAAAGCTTTATGGACAAGGTGAATGGGAACAAGGGTTATATATCGCCATGGAGTTTATCCAAGGGATCTCGCTCAAGCAATTTATTTTACAACACTCTCTCTCAGTTAAGCGCTCTCTTGAAATTCTTCTACAGGTTGCCTATGCACTTCTTCACCTGCATACACATGGAATCATTCATCGCGATTTAAAACCTGAAAATATCCTCATCACAGAAGATGGTAGCATCAAAGTCATCGATTTTGGCATTGCGCAACTAGCTCAAGAAAGCAAACCCTCTATCAAACTTTCTCAAATGGGATTTGTCGGCACACCCAGCTATATGAGCCCTGAACAAAAAAAAGATCCATTACATGTTTCCTATGCAACAGACATTTATGCATTAGGGGTGATTGCGTATGAACTTTTAATCGGAAAATTAAGTTTTGGAAAAATTCAACTATCTTATTTACCCCCTTCCTTGCAACCTATCATCCAAAAAGCTATAGCACCTGCCGTACAAGATCGTTATGAAGATATTGTAGAATGGATCACCGCCATCTCTGCCTACCTTAAAACTTTAAACTCCCTACCAGCTTCTCAGCAAGAAAATGGCAATTTATTTTCTACATTAGAAAGCCTACAAAAATCTCTTGTACTACCTAATTTATCTTCTCTCCCCTACCTAAATATAGGTCATGCAAAATCTAAAGGGCCTTTATCCCTCGATCTTTACTATGATTTTTTTAAACTCGCAGACACTAACCTCTTATTCATCCTAGCCCAACCTCTTACACAAGATATTGATGCCGTTACCCAATTAGCCTTTTTAAAAGGATTAATCCATGGGCTCCTTTCTGAACCTATGCAATTAGAAAATAAAAAACTGAATATATTGTCTTTTGTATCGAACCTAAATACTCTTGTCCATGAAGATGGGGCTAAGATGCGTTTTGCCTTCTCTGTTTTACACTTAGACACACATCATCAACAGTTCACTTACCTCTCTTGTGGATTCGATGCTCTATGGCACATCTCTTCTGAAAGTGAAGAACCTCACATCCTTCGAACAGAGAACCCTCTACTTGGAGCCTCTTTACATTTCGAACCTTATGAAACATTAGATAACTGGGCTACAGGTGATCTTCTGTTATTACACTCATTTAACTCTTCCATGGAACAATCAATCTCCCTACCAACTTTTGACGCATCTATTCTTGCTTTTTTAGAAAAGCAAACAACACTATCTGCCCAAACACAGGCTGACAATCTCTTAAAACATTTAATCAGCCTAGCTCCAGATGCCTCTGATCAAAGATCTCATATAACTCTGTGTCTAGAAAAACTATTTTAAATCGTAAGGAAAAATTATGATTTTTTTAAAACTTTATGGATTGGCGTTTGTTTTATTTTTGTCTGTCGACCTATTATGGCTTGGATTTTTAGCTAAAAATTTCTATCGAAACCAAATTGGGTTTCTTATGCTAGATAAGATTAAATGGGCTCCCGCCTTGCTGTTTTATTGTCTTTATATTGCAGGACTTGTTGTCTTTACTATTTATCCTTATTTGAAAGAAGCTAATTGGAAAATGCCTCTTTTATATGGAGCTTTTTTTGGATTGATTTGCTACGCCACCTATGATTTAACAAATCTTGCAACACTAAAAGGATGGCCACTTAAATTAGTCATAGCAGATCTTATTTGGGGAGCTTGTCTTTCTGCCTTGATTTCTTGGGCAACATACTCTTTAGCTCTTTATTGGAAATTTAAACGTTTATGACAATATGTATTGTAACTGCTTTACTCCTTATACTCTATATGAGTATATGGGCAGTAATCGCTATTTATAAAAAGCGATCAGATATAGCAGATATTGCTTGGGGTGGTGGATTTTTACTTGTCGCCTGGAGTGCATTTTTTCTCTCTAACCGCTCTTGGCAAGCGCTAATTGTCAACCTATGCATTTCCATATGGGGCATAAGACTGTCTTGGCATATTGCTCAAAGACATCGTAAGCGTGAAGAGGATTTTCGATATCAGATGATGAAAAAGACTTGGCAGACACATCAAAAATTGCAAGTTTTTTTTAAAGTGTTTTGCTTACAAGGTGTTATTTTATATGTATTAGCTTTGCCTATTATATGGACTCAAGTCCACGGCCATAATATAAAAACACTAAGTCTTATCAGCTCACTTTTTCTTTGGTTATGTGGTTTTGTTTTAGAGACTCTAGCTGATTATCAATTGATGAAGTTTAAAAACAATCTAGATCATACAGGGAAACTTTATCAAAAAGGCTTATGGAGCTACTCTCGTCATCCCAATTATTTAGGAGAAATCATCCAATGGTTTGCTATTTGGAGTTTAACTCTAGCTGCTCCTATCGGTTGGATATTGATTGTTAGCCCTTTATTAATTACCTACCTTATTGTCAAAGTATCAGGCATCGCTCCTTTAGAAAAAAAAATGGCTACTCATCCTGAGTTTATCACATACTCTAAAACAACACCTATTTTAGCCCCTCTTTCTTTAGTAAATGGTCTCATTTATAGTATAGCTTGGCTTATCATAATCTTCTATGGAGCTCAAGGATACATCTTACTTCCTTTAACAATTGGTATAGGAGCTTACTTAATTGAACTTTTTATTTTATTTAAATCAGATAAAACCACTTTTTTAATAGCAATTCCACGTTCGATATATGCCCTCGGTTTAGGGGCTTTCCAAGAGACAGTTTTTATCCATCTTCCTGTGCTACACTATGGCTATAGTCATCTACTTCCTCCTTTTTGGATTCTCATGCTATATCCACTATTTGCTTTATCTTGCGACTATCTATTAACTCTACTCGATCGAAACCTAATAATTTCTTTTTTTGCCTCAGGGGCTTTTGCACTTTTTTTCTATTATGTAGGAGAAAAGATGGGCGCCGTCTCTTTTGTAAATATCATGACCTATCCAGTCGTGTTTTTGTTTTGGGGGCTTTTTATGATGATTCTTATTTTCTTGAATCGAAAATTGGTTATTTTAACAACCAAATATTTGTCGTCGGAAGAATTAAATCATCCTATAACTGTATTTTTTGATGGCCTATGTCCAATTTGCTCTCACGAAATGCGAACATTACAAAAAAGAAAGCAAACAGGAATAATCCATTATATATCTGTTTTATCCGAAGCTGATTTAAAAACCATGACAACAAAGATTACTTATATCCAAGCTATGGAAAAAATCCATGCAATCGATACCGATGGCCATATTTTAACAGGAATCGATGCTTTATCAGCCGTGTATGCAAGAACTGATCTTGCTTTATTAGCTGTTTTTTTACAGTCTCCAGGTTTCCATAGTTTTTTTTCTATCCTGTATGCTCTATGGGCAAAGCTGCGTCGACTCAGATAAGCTAAATTGCCAGATCTAAACCTCTGTTATATCAGGATTTTCATATGGCTGAGTATTGATTATAGAGATTTTTCTAGTATTTATTGCAATAGATGCCCGTTGAGCAGCTTGAGGTAATATTTCTTGTGTAATACGCTCTCGCATCTCATATACTCGAGATAATTTGTCCTGATGAGCACTCTCATCATCTTCCACCTGCTTGGATGGTAAAGACCAAGTAGGTCTATTTTGTAACTCTGTAGCTAACTTATCTCCGCCTATTAAATCATATAACATAGCATCCGTTTCTTTTTGCCTAGCCTTTGCCCTTTCCCTAGGACTCAACCATCTGAAACAATTTCCCATACATGTTGCTAAACCCTGCATACAACCTAAATTCATGATAAACTCCATAAATACGTTCATTATTTTTACAAAGCAATAACGAAAATCATGCATTTGTTTTTATTTGTAATAAAAAAACAAAATTTAATGTTAGTTAATTTTTCAAGTCTATAAAAGCACTCAATACCTATCAAAAAAATCCTATGTAGGACTATGCATATCGATCACTTTTTTTATAAGGATATTTTTTTGAAAAAACAAAACACTCATATCCAATTAAAAAAGAATTATTTGTTTAAATAAATTCGAAACCTATTTTTTTAATGAAAAAAAACAATGATTTGTTTTATTTAAAATATTTAAAGACTATGTAAACAAAAGTAATTTTATGAGTGCACCAATTGATACCTCTCCAACAAACCAAGCTTCATTACTTTCTTCAGAAATTAAAGCTTCAGGATTTTTTAAAGAAAATATAACCTTAAAAAAAACTGAAATCTTTTGTCGAAAAATTTTTGCAGAATTAACGGCTACATCCGATCCAACTAGCACAGAAGCTGTTAAAAAAAATCTGACTCTAATAAAACACGCTATAACAACCTCTAAAAATAGAATTAGTTCTACTCGAAAAAAAATTGATAGATTTTTAACATTTATAAGCTTTGGGCTATACCAAAGTAAAGAAATAAAACTCAATCATTGTTTACAATTAGTCTCAAATGAACTCGCGCAAATAACAAAACAATCCCAAGAAAATATCAAAAAAAGTTACCAAGAATTTCGAGCCCTAGAGCTTACAGAAACACCGAAACTATTTAAAGACATGGTAGACAAAACAGAAAAACAAGGTATTTTATCCATAACATGTCGGTCTACTTATTTTGATAAAAACCCTTTCAGCAGTGCATTTATTCAAGATATCGATAGATCACACATTTCTTTTATAGATGAGAAAGATAATGGTGCTAAAATCGATACTCTAACTATAGAAACCGCAACATCATTACTCACCAAGTACCCAGAGCTATCGGCTCTTTCTTTGATCATCAATCAAAGTTTACCAATATCCTTGCTTAGATTGTTTACTGAAAGCGATCCCAATCTAGAAAATCCAATTTTTACGATAGCTAACATCTCAGCAGAAAAGGGAGGCGTACTAAGCTATACAATTACCAAAAAAACAGACGGCAGCTACGTAATTAAAAATACAATATCTTTTGAAATAAAAAGATTTAAATACGTGTCGGATTTCCACCAATTTCCCGAAGAAAGTTGGTCTTTTACATTAACCGGCGAAATCAAACTATCTCAAAATGCAGTCGAAAAATGGATAGAGGATAAAAAAGATTGGGATAAACCTGAAGTCGTTGATGGCTTGGCTGATTTGCAAGAGCGCTACGATGAGCTCACTAATACTTTTTTAAAAGAACATCAAGTCTCTTATTCTATGGAGATGTCCGATCCTGTATTGATAATGTCTGACGATTCCTGGAATAGAGATTCACGACCTGAATCTACTCCTTTATAAAACAGCTTTCTGTTGGCTCCTAGCACTTACTCAATTTAAAAACATTCGATTGAATTTATTACATTAAATATTTTACGATGCAAAAGTTGATGACCTCTAAATTTTCTATAGAAAAATTTAGAGGATTTTATGAAATCATGCGCTTACAAGAATGGGTTAAAACCACTATGTTGGATCCTAGAAAAAAGCAAAAGCAACTAATCTTTTCTTTCCTTGTTTGCTACACGCTGTCACAATCTTGTACTCTTCTTCTATTTGCAGAAGAGATAGATACGACTAATCACCCCACTAAAGAGCATATCGTTGAGAAGAAAAAACAACCTACTTACACAATTAATTTCTCAAACGTCTCTATTCTTGAATATTTAAAATTTATAAGCAAAATTGGAGATGTGAATTTTGTTTACAATGAAAGCGATTTAAACTTCCCCGTAACTATTGTCTCAGAAGAACCAACAGATCTTACAAATATTTTATCCGCACTAACACAAATCCTTAAAATACATGGACTCAGTGTTATTGAAAATGGATCAACCTTACTCATTAATCCAGCACCCACGTCACCACAAATTGCAACAGTTATATCAGATCAACTCCCTTACGATCTTGATCACCCACCCGTGCTTGTTACAAGAGTATTTAAAATTCGCAATGGGAACCCAAGTTCGATTGCAAACATTTTACAAACACTACTTTCTCAAACAGCTCTTATTGAAATCTCTAAAGAAACAAGACATTTAGTCATCACCGATTCATCAGCTAATATTAATAAGATTACGGATCTTCTTCTAACTTTAGATGCTCCACAATCTTCTCTAGAAATTGACGCTTACAGTGCCCACAATAATACTGCTGCAAACCTTGTTATGTTAGCTACCCAGATTATCACCCCTTTATCGGAGGGGAACCCTGTAATCATGGTGCCTCAAAGTTCAACAAATACGATTTTTGTCGTATCCACTCCTTTTCTAATAGAAAAAACATTAGCTATCCTTGAAGACTTAGATTCCTCCGCTATCGTACATAAAGAAAAAGTATTAACAGGGGATAATATTCTTCTTTATCAAATTCAATACAAATCCACCCATCTTTTAGAAGATGCCCTACACCAAATCGCCACAGATCTTGAACAATTAGGATATGCTGCTGAAGGTCTTTTAGAAACACTCGACACATCAAAATATATAGACTCAACAAACGCTCTTCTATTTACAGGGGATCCTCTTACCTTAAAAAAAGTTGAAGAACTTTTATCAAGTATTGATATCCCAGAAAAAAGGCTACCAAGCGCTTCTTTTTATATTTATAAACCTCTTTATAAAAATGCTTCTATACTTATACAAATCTTAAAAAATTTCGCAGACACTTTCAATAAGGCAGCAAGCTTTAATAACTCCGATCTTGTGACAACTATTCAAAGTGTTACAGCTATTGAGTCTTCTGGCACTCTTCTTTTTACAGGCGATCCAACCAGCATCCAAGAAATTCAAGAAATCCTAAAAAATATTGATATAGCTGCACCAATTGACACTACGCTAGTTAACCAACGATTTTTTATATATCCAGTCAAATATAGCACAGAAGAGCAACTATCTGCCTTTTTAAATGATGTCGCTGAAAAACTCGATGCTACTCACAGCCCCGATACTGATTTAGTTTCTACAATTGATTCCATGAAATGGATCGAAGCTACACATGCTTTTATTTTTACAGGTAGTGACAAAGGGATCAAACAGCTACAAGAATTACTCACAACTTTTGATATCCCTCATAAAGATCTAAAACTTAGCGAATTTTACTCATACAGCCCACAACATTTACAAGGACAAGACTTGTTAAATGCTGTAGAGAACCTTACACAAAATCTTGAAGAATCAGGTCTTGCTAACCCTGTTTTACTAAGCACCCTTCACAATGCTAAATGGGTCCCTGCTTCTCATGCGCTATTTTTTATAGGTCCTCAAGACGTCCTAGATCGCATTAAAATTCTTATGCCTACAATCGATCAAGTAACCTCCTCTGAGGTAAATTCTGTATTTATTTATCACACACAGCATCTTCCCCCCCAAGATCTAACTAAAACGTTGCAAAATCTAGCAAAAAATCTCCCTGAAAACGATGATTTAGCAGAACTCATAGATTCTGTAAAAAACTCGGATCAGGCACTTGTTTTTCATGGGCACCCACCTGCTATCTTAAAACTCAAAGAGCTTCTTGAAGTGCTAGACACAGCAGAACAGGCCCATCTTATTTCAGGGGCCAATACATATTTTATTTATAAATTGAAAAACACCTCAGGGGATATTATTATCCAAGATTTAGATAAAATCTTAAAAAATCTTGAAGCTTCTCAAATAACCGATAAAGATTTTGCAGCAACCGTTAACAACCTAGAGTGGATTAAATCCACAAACTCTTTATACATCGCTGGAACAGCTGCAGCTGTTACTAAGACAAAAAACTTTATTCAAGACTTGGACGTCAGCTCAAAAGAGCGCATACTTAACACCTATTTTATTTATAAACCCCAGCATCTCTCAGCTCAAGAAGTTTTAGATAAACTCCAAGCAATCGAGCAAGGATTTGTAAGTTCTGGTCTATCTAATCCAGAACTTTTATCTGCACTACAATCTGCCCACTATGTTGAAGCCAATCAAAGTATTGTATTTACAGGATCTCCAACTTCTTTAGAGGAAGTCAAAAACATCTTGAGTTCTATCGAAAATGGAACCGTTGTAACACCTGTTCATACCATCGGGAAAAAACAGTACTTAATCTACAAACTCAAATACATCCCAGGGCCACAACTTATTGGATACCTTCGCTCTTTTAATCAAAATCTAACAGCTAGTAATAGTGATGATTCCGATCTTATCAACGCGATTAATTCTGCCAAATTTGTTCCAGAAACAAATTCTATCATGTTCACAGGAACAACAGTTGCTTTAGAAGAATTGCAAAAAATTATGGATAAATTCGACGTGGCCTCATCAGCACCTGTAACTGCCACGGCTCCCTCACAAGCTTATGTCGTATACCATCCTCAAAATGTAGCAGGTAGTGTTTTGATCGGCATCTTACATGATTTTGAAACGCAACTGATGAACTCTGGATTGCAAGAGGCAGATCTGTTTCAAGCGATCAACAACTTAAAATTACTAGATCAAACAGGCACTATCACCATCTCTGGAACTGAAGCAGCAGTCAACCAAATTGAAAGCCTCCTTGCAAAATTTGATGTGCCAGGCAAAAAAGATGTGACCCCTGTAAAATCTAACAATGAAGATATAAGCTTTTTAATCTACAAACTTAAATATCATCAAGGCTCTGAAATTGAAGACGCACTAAAGAAAATCTCTACAGACATCACCTTGCAACAAGGCCCCGACAACTCTCTTGCCAAAACCATCAATGCAATGCAATGGATCCAAGTGACAAACTCTTTAATTAGCACAGGACCTCCACAGGCTCTAGCCAAACTTAAAAATCTTATAGAAAATGTAGATACTCCTCTCCCTCAGATTTTTATCGAAGTCTTAGTGATAGAGACCGATGTTGAAAACGGATTAAACTTTGGACTACGTTGGGGCGGACAAGGTCAATATAGAACAAAACTTGGTTATTCTGCCGGAGCTTTTCCTAATTTTCCAAGCGGCTCTAGTGGCGATCCTTTTAGCAATTTCAATACCGCACTTCAAGACATCTCCGCTTCTACAACACCTACAGGCGGAGCCATCCCTTTTTCTTCAGGATTTGGTCTAGGAGTCATTGGAGACTTAATTTATCATAAAGGACAATCCTATACTGCACTTGGCTCTTTAATCGACTGCCTACGAGAAGATGACACCTCGACAATTGTTCTAGCACAAAAAATTGTCACACAAGACAATAAACCAGCTACTGTTTTTGTCGGAGATAACATCCCTTTTACAGGATCTACCGTACAAAACGCTGGTAGTAATTCCACAGTCTTCTCAAGCAACCTCGAATACAAAGACATTGGAGTCTCTTTAAATTTAACGCCACGTGTAGGCGATCATGGTATGATCACAATCGATATCGACCAAGAAATCACAGAAGATATTAACCAGGGATCAGCTACTGCATCTACTGGTTCTAGTAATCTTAGCGGAGGAAGCGTCACAAATCCTAGCATTTATGGGATCACCACCTCCAAAACAAGCATGCAAACCTCCGCAACCATCCCAAATAAACATTTCTTAATCCTTAGCGGGATGATGCGCAATGCAAAAACAAAAAACCAGTCAGGGATCCCCTGTTTAGGTGGTTTACCTATTATCGGGGCAGCTTTTTCCAATACTGCAACTCAAGTAACAAAAAAGAACGTGATTATTTTTGTCAGACCAGAGATAATCAACACAGAACTTGTGTATAAAGAGATCACAGAACGTCAAGAAGATCTTTTTAGAGCTCAAGCAGTTACAGAAGAGTTTGATCAGGGGTTGGAACTTGTTAAATCACCAAATGATAAGTAATAGCAAAAAAATAGCTATCACACTACTTTGTTTAATAACTACCCTAGGTTGCTATCGAGTACCCAATAAACTTGAGCCACAAATAAGCTACCTGGTTCAAGATAAGTACATACGCTCTCTTGAAGCTTCATTTGCTCCTCTTACAAAACAAGAAAGAGAACAAGAATGGGGCAAAGAATATTTTATTGGAGTAGCTTTTGCAAAAAAGCTCGATTTATATAGAGCTGTTACAGCCTTTAAACGTGCTGAAATCTTGATTCCGAGTAATCTATATCACAGAAAACAAGAAGTCGAATACTACGAAATCTTATCTTACTACCTCGGTAAACGTTATGAAGAAGTCTTAGACACCTTCGACGATTCCTCATTATGTGTCATTGATTCAACATTCCCAACCTACCATGACCTTCTTGTAATTTTATATGAATGCTACCTCCATACAGAAAAAGAAGATAAAGCCAATAACATCCTAAATATTATCAAACACCATTATCCTGAAACAGCCAAAGATCTAGAGCTCTCTACTGCATTAACCATGGGAAATCTAGATGATCTAAAAAAACTCTCTTACAACCCAGAACTTCGCTCCTCCACAAGGGAACTTCTTACAGCTTATAACCATGAAAAAAAATCTATTTCCAAAGCACAAAAACTCAATGCAATTTTACCAGGCATGGGATACCTCTATGTCAAACAAAAACAATCAGCTTTAACAGCCACTTTACTTAACGGATTATTTATAGCTGCAGCCACCCATTTTTTCCTTCATGGGCACACCTCTGCTGGTATTATTTTTTCAAGCTTTGAAGCAGGTTGGTATTTTGGAGGAATTTATGGCGCCGGTGAAGCCGCCAAACTCTATAATGAACGGGTATATGAAGGGAAAGCCCTTACTACACTTAATCAAAATAAACTCTTCCCTATCTTTATGCTAAACTATGGATTTTAAAAAAACTGTCCTATCACTCTGCTGTTTTTCATGCATCCATTGCAGCCTCTTTGCAATACGAGCAGGCTATTTTGAACCTTGGGGAAAAGATGCCTCGCTAACAGCTCAAACAACTCCTAAAACATCTATCTACGATGTCCCCTCTTCCAAAAATCCTTTCATCTATGGTATGGATCTACTTGTCCGCTTCCACCAAGATATCATCTCACCTGTAGATGGACCACGAAGCCATTTCCGTCCCACTTCTTCACGCTATATGCTACTTGCTATGAAACGCCATGGCTTTTTTAAAGGATATATCATGGGTTGCGATAGACTCCTTCGTGAAAATTCAGATCCATGGGTCTATCGAAAAAAAGAAATCGATGGCGTCGTCTATAAATGGGATCCAACCTACCGTTCTTATTAAAAAGCTACTCTACGATTTGCTTAAGATACACCTTATTACTATATTTTACAGCATCCAATAAATCCCCTCTTTGTAGATGAGAGGGTATTGGCATAGTATAAATCGCATAATAGGGATATGCAGACCCAGCCCCTGTCCAATTAAACACAACTTGATTTAACGCATGATTATAACAACAATTCACATCGTTAACCACTGTACTGCCAGGTGGGATGTTACCTGATTCTACAACACTTCCTCCAGCAACATCATATATCGCATAATAGGGCTTGCCTGTATGCAGATCCCTCCAACTAAATACATATTGATTCAAACGACTATTATGACAACAACATACAGTATTGGAGACCAGGCTTGATTGAGTAATAGCATCAACAACTGTAATTTTATTTAAGATATGATCATAAATCGCATAATACGGAATAGAAGATTTATTATCTGCAAAACTAAACACAGTTTGATTCGAATTATTATTATTTGCACAAAAAACATTATCCTTGGCTGTATACGTAGAACTAATAGGTCCTAGCGCTATCTGCTGATAGCTTCCATTATAAATAGCATAATAAGGTTGCTGATTATATGAAATGCTCCAACTAAATACTACCTGATTAAGATCAGAATTATAACAAGATACAATCTCTAATTTAGTAGCTGACGATGATATGGTATTTTTTCCACTAAGCACCCCCGTACTATCATTTAAAGTAACAAATGTAGAATATCCTGTAGTAGTATCTACCCAATTAAAAATCATGTCCCCATTTTTAGTATTATAACAAGAAAAACAGCCCCTGTACGCCGAATAACGCCCTATCGAGGCAAAAGATGAGAAAGACGATGATGGTGTTAAATAAGGATAGGTAGCATCATAAATCAACCTAGCGGCGGTATTATCCCGTAGGCTTAAAAAAACTTCATTTAACCCCGTATCAACTGTAGGATAAACTTGCGTGCTTGTAGTATCCTCTGGATTAGCTAATTGTATCAACGAAGAAAAAGATGGATTCTGAGCATTATAAACAATCATTGTTGGTTTGTTAACGAGATCACTCCAAGAAAATGCAATTTGATTCGTCCGTTTAATATAACAAGAAAATACATCTGATGTACCAAGCACTTGACTGCTAGTTGTAATAGCCGTTCCAGTCGTTGTCCATGTTCCAACATTGCCATACGCAAAAGATCCCATAATCATCATAATTGCAAGTTTTTTTAAATCCATAAAATCAAGCCTACATGTTTACTGTTACCGGCATATCCCCCAGGCTTAAGTTTCTACTACCTAGTTTTTATAAGACGAGCCTTCTAAAAATATACTATATAAATTTATAGGATTTTTCTCTTCAATAGATTGATAAAAAAAATTTATTTTAAAAACAAAGCTGAAACAGACTCTCCAAGTAAAATTCTTGCAATGCTCTCGCCTAAAAGGGGCGCTATAGAAATACACGTCACATTGTTTGGAATAGGTTTTCTTAAAGGAATAGTATTAGAAATCACCATTTCATCTATCACGGATGTTTTAATTTTCTCTAAAGCATTACCAGAAAAAACAGGATGGGTAATAGCTGCATACACATGCTTAGCTCCCATGGTTTTTAACAGCTCTGCTGCACAAACAAGCGTTCCACCCGTATCACATAAATCATCGACCAAAATCACATCAGCATCAACTACATCCCCTATAAGCTGCATAGATTCTACAACCCCAGCTTGAGCTCGATATTTGCTAATGATCGCCATATTAGATGCGACACCTTGTCGCATAAGATTTTTTGCAAATTGACGGGCTCTTTCTACAGCACCCGCATCAGGTGCCACAACAACAACATTACGAAGGTTTTTTTGAATAAAATAAGGGACAAATAATGTTTCAGCAGAAAGATTGTCAACGGGACTATAATGAAAAAAACCTTGTATCTGACCACAATGCAAATCGACTGTCACCACACGATCAATCCCCGATGTCTCTAATAAAAAAGCTATATCAGAGGCAGAAATAGGCACTCGGGAAATATTTTTTCGATCCTGCCTTGCATAACCATAATAAGGAATAACCGCTGTAATACTTTTGGCAGAAGATCTTTTTAATGTTCTAGCAAGGAGCAACAGTTCCATAAGATGATCATTCACACTACTTTCACAGGTTGTGCAAGTAGATTGCAGAATAAACACCTCTTTATTACGCACGTTCTCATCAATACGAATCTGAACTTCCCCATCATTAAATGTGGAGACAACAGCTTTCCCTAAATCACAGGACAAATACTTTGCCACCTCAACCGCTAATTCAGAATTAGATGTACCAGAAAATAAAACAGCTTGATGACTTGAAAAAAAATCAGGTTTGTCTTTTAAAACACTATCAAAAGAATAGACTAACCGACTGATCAACATAGTAAAAAAAAAGAAATGCCAAAACACAGAACACCCTCCTTATTAATATTTTTTATAAGAAAAGTCGCATTTTGACTACCGATGCTTTTTCAAGCAATCGAAAACTCTATGAACTACTTTGACTTTGCTGAAAGGACTGCTTTTTACTTTGCAATTTAAAACGAATTGCACACCCATGAAATCCAAAAGCTTCACGTAAAGCCTTTAGAAGGTATCTTTGATACGTTTTAGTCATCAGCTCTAGATGGTTAATAAACAAAATAAACTCAATAGGCGCTTTACTTTTTTGGGTTAAATAGTAAATACGAAGTCTTCTACCTTGAATCATCGGAGGATGATACTTCTGAATAGCTTTTTCAATAAAGCGGTTCAACTCACCAGTACCTACTTGATAGTTAAGCATTTGATGAACTCTACGCACTTCATCAAAAATTTTAGAAATATTTCGCCCAGTTATTGCTGATGTAAAAACAAGGGGAAGATGCTCTGTAAACGCTGCATCTTTATGCAAAACAAATGAGCAGTGTTCCATACGAACACCTTTAAGAAGGTCCCACTTATTAGCTGCTAAAACACACCCTTTACCAAGCCTTTCTAACTCTGATAAAATCTTTTTCTCTTCAATTGTTAATCCCTTCTCAGCATCAAACACAAGCAAACAAACATCGGCTCTCTCTATAGCTTTTTCTGTACGAATCGCTGCAAATTTATCAACAACTTCATTTTCACTTTTTTTCTTCCTGATTCCTGCAGTATCAATTAAAAGATAAGGCTGCCCCTCTATCTCTACATATGCATCAATAGCATCCCTTGTCGTTCCAGGAATATCACTCACCATCGACTGCTTCATCGCTGCCAGCATCTGCCGATCTAA
>JBAWWQ010000003.1:0-18739 GCA_037146655.1 Chlamydiota bacterium
CGTTTCCTCCCCGCCCTAAAGGACGAGGTATCCACGCTGTCATATTGATGAAAAAAAACCTCTTTTTTATACCTCTTATTTTCATTATTTTAATATTTGCAATACATCATAGTCGACGTTATTTACATCATCATGTCATTTCTCCTGATGTAACAGTTGCTGGCTTTATTCAAATGGCTGATGGTCTTGGTAGACAAAGTGTAGAACTTATTGATTCTTTAAAAGAAAAATTCGATGTGCATTTTCAAAAAACCCGTCCTACTAATTGGCAAGACATCCCTTCTTATTTACGCACATTAATTCAAGATCAATCTAGACCTTTAGGTAAAGTTGTTATTTTTGAAGAAGCACTCTCCTCTCCTGGACCGCTTGTTTCTAAAATATTTAACAAAAAAAAACCTAATCAAGTATGGCTTGCCTATTCGATGTTTGAAACATCAAAAATTCCAAATGCTTTTGTAGACAATATCCAAAACCACTTTGATGCAGTCATTGTTCCAGATCCTTACTTAATCGAAGTCTATAAAAATTCTGGTGTTACAAAACCTATATTTTTTCTACCCTTAGGACTTGATCTCACCCCTTTCATAAATGCTCCTTTAAAATCCAAAAAAAATAGACCTTTTGTTTTTGCCAACTTTAGCTCATGCGAGGAAAGAAAAAACCATCTTATGATGATTAGAGCATTTCATCAAGCCTTTGGTGATCGGAATGATGTGCTATTAAAAATTAATGCTCGTAGAGGTTCTGAAGAAGAAATTGCAGCTGTACTTAAAGAAATCAAGCAGCTTAACTTACATAATGTAACCTTAACCATCAACCCTGTGGACAATCCAACTTATCTTAAAAACTTTTTAGCAATTGATTGTTATGTAAGTTTATCCAAAGGAGAGGGCTTTTCTATTCAACCAAGAGAAGCTATGGCTCTTGGTATTCCTGTTATAGTTTCTGATAATACTGCTCAATCCACTATCTGTAAAAGTAGCCTTGCAAAAGTTGTCCCATCACCTATAGAAGAAAAAGCTGTATATGAATGTTTTGCTCAAGAAGATTATGGCAACTTTTTTAATGTACACCTAGAAGATGCTGCCGAGGCTATGCTTGATATGTTTAATCATTACGACAATTATTTAAATCGCTCTATGGAAGCTAGAGAGTGGGTCAAACAATACCAATACTCACAGCTACAACCTATCTATAATACGCTTGTAAAACCCAAAAGACTCATTTTAGGAAATGAAAATCTTTTAACAGACAATCTACTGATGACAACCTCGACAGAACTTTATGAAAAATATCTAAAAATCCATCCTCAATTAAAAAAATAACCCTATGTCAACAAGATCATCATCCTCGATCGCTACACTTTCGCCTCCATATAACCTTCTACAAAGACATAAAAGCGATCCCACCCATTTATTGAATAAAAAAATTAACACTCACTTAAATACACTTTCTAAAACCTACACTTATTGGTCTTTACAAAAAAGATCGTATCCTCCTATTTCTTCTAACGACTCTATACTGTTTAATCCTACAGCTGAGCGCCTAAATAGCCGCTATGGAACTCCCCTTGTCTTTCTAGATAACGAAATTATAAAAGTGCACCAAATTACCCGTAGAGAGTTTCTTTCTACACGGCAAGAGCTTTCACTATTTTCAACCGCTCAAACAACTCCTGTGTATATTAAATACACAAGGCATGCAAAACCTATTATAGCTCAACAAAGCATGCGAGGTTGCACCGCTGCAGCTGTTGCTATGTTACTTAAAGAACATGGCAAGTTTATGGATTTTAAGGTTCTAAGACAAACAAATCTTGCTCCACCTCAGCGGATGATACAATGGATACAAGCTCAACATTTAATCCCTTTATCCACTAAAATCTCTTCCTTAAATGAAGCTGCAGCTCTATTAAAAACTCACGGCTCTATTATCTTGACTATCAGAGGTGATTTTGGGATCCATACCATTGTCTTGGATTACTTAAGTGCAAATAATGCTAGAGTACGCGATCCCTATCATGGTTGGGAAGTGACAGTTTATCGAGATGGATTAGAAAAACACTTTTTAGAAGGTGAAGTCATCCAAATACGCTCTTAAAGTAATTTTTCTATCGCAAAAACCACTAAAAAAATATACTACAAGAAAGATTTTACAAAAGAGGCATGATGACTCAATACATATTAAAAATGATTTTATTGGTATTGATCCCTTCTTGTATGTATGCAAAAGCGAATGTATATGACTGCTTTCCATTTTTTAATGAGCTAGAACTGCTTCAAATCCGACTTGATGAACTTGATGATGTTGTCGACTATTTCGTATTAGTAGAATCTATTGAAACACAAAGAGGCAACGTAAAACCTTTGTATTTTAATGAAAACAAACACCTATTTAAAAAGTACTTATCTAAAATTATTCATATTAAAGTTAAGGAACGACATCCCGAAATGCAGATGTGGGATAGAGAACATTTTCAACGCAACTGTATTACTAGAGGACTCATTAATTGTCATAAAGATGATTTAATTATGATTTCTGATTTAGATGAAATACCAAGATCCAATATAGTTCCTTGTCTTAAGAAACTTCTACAACCAAACTTTCATAGCAAAAAAAAATCTCACCATAAAGATATCGCTTTCGCCTTAGAACAGGATATTTTTTATTTTCAGCTTAATCGACAAACCGATCATGGTGGATGCTGGGGAGGATCCTCCGAAACCACTACTAAATGGCATGGGACTGTAGCTACAACTTTTTCCACATTAAAGCAAAAAAATCCTCAACATTTTAGAATTCTTCGAGACCAATTACCGTGTATCAATAATGCTGGATGGCATTTTACTTGGATGGGTGGAAAAGATAAAATAAGGCAAAAACTCATAAGTGTTGTTGAAGGAAATGCTGATGGTTTAACTGTGTCTGATCGAGATCTTGATAATTGGATTGAAAGTCATTCTCGCATTCTTCCAATAGACTCTACATTCCCTAAATATGTGCAAAAAAATCAAGATTACTTAAGATCTATTGACTTTATTGCTGATTAAAAATTCTATAGCCAGAACAACAAAGAGTTGCATGGCTCTAAGATCGATACTTTGCCCCTGATATACAGATACTTTCCAATTGCTATTTTCATAAACAATCCTAGCTATCACTTTGGCATAATTATTAGAAGCAATAAGGAGAATGTCTTGATTGTCCTCTTCATAATAAGCAAAAACAACCTTTTCTCCTCCATCATCATAAAAAGATACCATCGCATCTTTTGTATGGATAGACTCGCCAACAAAAAGCCCCAATTGAACATCGGTTAAATCATAAAGATCTATAGATTTATCCCAAGTAGGCTCTTGTCCCCTAGATCCTAAACGAGCTTTACCTATAGCTTCTATATTTAAATCCTTATTACGTAATTCATAGTTGCCACCAAATCGACCTTTTGTAACATAGGCATCCCCTTGGTCTGATTCTAATGCATAGGTAGTTTTGAAAATGCTTTCCGATTTTACTACACTAAATCGATACTGACTTGGACTTACATACGTTTCTTGTAAAACATAGAGGAGCTCAACATTTTCTAGACGGTTTGCAACCTCTAAAATTTCTTGTGTAACTTTAGCTCCAGCTTTAAGAAGACATTCTACAGCAACAAGGTCTTGATGAATAACAGCTAAATGCAAAGAAGATACTCTCAAACTGTTTTTTCCATACTTCATTAGAATTTCCATGAGCTCAGCCCCTGGTGCATGCAAGAGCAATTCTCGATCTTCCTCATGAAAACAAGGTTCTTGAGCTAATTGATAGGAATCACTATTTATAAGACTAATCGTCATGTGGAGTTTAATTTTTAAATAAAGACGACAATAATAACATTAGTTGATGTATATGTAAATAACCTGAATTAATTTTGATCTACAGACTTAAATATTTTATATTTATTTTTAAAGTAACTATGAATCTGACATACAAATAGAAAAAAGGCTGGAATTACAAAAAGCGTGACAATCTGGGAAAATATTAGGCCCCCTACGACCACAAGGCCTAAAGGAGCTCTCCCCTCTGAAACTGTTCCTCCAACACCTAAGGCTACAGGAACTGATCCCATCATAGCCGCAAGAGTTGTCATAACAATTGGTCTAAATCTTACAAGGCAGGCTGATATGACTGCTTCTAAGGGGGATTTACCCTCCTGTTCCAACTCTTCCAAAGCAAAATCAATCACTAAAATACCATTTTTCATCACAATGCCAATAAGCATAATAAGTCCAATAAGCGCATAGATAGAAAGTTTTGCATGGAATAGTAAAAGGGTAGCAAGGCCTCCTAAAACAGCCACCGGTAGTGCTGATAAAGGGACCAGTGGATAGACAAAGTTTTCATATAAAATCCCTAAAATAACATAGATCACAAATACAGCAAGCAAGATAAGGATTGTCAATTGTTTAAATGTCGCTTTAAAAGCAGCACTATTACCTGCTAATCCCCTCATAATTTGAGGAGGAAGTAATCTCTTTGCTTCAGCTTCAACAGCAGCAATCGCTTCACTTAAGGCGTACCCTTTTGCAACATCAAAAGCTACTGTCACAGAACTCATACTATTAATGTGATTGACTTGAACAGACCCAGGCACCATTTTAGTTTGTATAACAGAATCTATTGCTACCTGGTGATCCTCTCCTAAATAGAGATGTTGCAAGGTAGATGGGTCCCTAATAAATTCTTTTTTACCCTCTATGATGACATAGTACATGTTTTCTGGAGTATTCATCTTGGAGATATAGGTTTCACCATAATTGTACATAAGAGCATTTTCAATCGATGTTGCATTAAGTTTGCTATAGGAGTGAGACTGATCTCGAAGTAGATCGACATTTAAAATAGGTCCTAATGGCAAAAGATCAGATGAGACTTGAGCTAGCTCTGGCCTTTTTTTGAGGGCATCTAAATAATCATCTATATGATCTGTTAACTTATCTGGATCAAGAGATTGTAAAATATATTGATAATTAGCTTTTCCAGATGTTGAACTCCCTATCTGCAAATTAATTAAAGGAAAAGGTTTCATAAAGGATTTCACCCCCACTACCTGCTCGCTTATCGAGGCATTAAGCTCTTCTATCACCTTTTCGACAGAGCCTCTTTTGCTTCTATCTTTAAGATTGAAAAAAAACATCGTTTGGCTATCTGTAGGCGTTGAGCTCATACGAGCCATCGTATCCATAGCAGGATGCTCCATGCATATATTTTGCACTTGCTGAACAATATGGGTCATTTTTTCAGGGGATGTACTTGAATCTGTGACTAAAAACCCCTGAATAATTCCCAAATCATTAGACGGAAGAAATTCTTTAGGGAGAATGACAAATAAATAAACAGATCCGATAAGATTTAAAAAGCAAAAAGCAACTACCCATTTCTTATGTTGCAAGACCCATCGAAGCAGTGGCTGATAGTGCTTTAACAAAGTAGCGTTAAGTTTTTCAGAGATTTTCTCCATCCGTGTTTTATCTTCAATTCTATAAGGCTCAATAAAACGAGAACAAAGCATAGGAGTTAACGAAATAGAAATAAAAGCCGATGCTAAAATAGCAATCAGCATCACTGCAGCAAATTCATGAAATATTTTTCCAATCATCCCCTGCATAAAAAGAAGAGGCAAAAAAACAACAGCTAAACATAAAGAGATAGAAATGACTGTTATAATAATCTGCTTAGATCCTAAAACAGATCCTTTCATTGGAGAATGCCCAAGCTGCACATGCCTGACAATATTTTCCAAAACAACAATCGCATCATCCACTAAAAATCCAATAGCAAGAGTTAGAGCCGACATCGACATAATATCAATGCTGTAACCACACATATACATAATAACAAAAGTCGCTGTTACTGTAATAGGGAGTGTAATAAGTGGGATGACACTATTGCGTATTTTACCCAAATAGACAAAGACCACCGCAACAACTAGCAAAAAAGCTATAAGAAGCGTTAACTGCACTTCATCTACCGATTCAATAATATAAGTAGATTGAGTAAATGGTATGTCAAAATGAACCGCAGGAGGGAGATCTTTTGCAAGCCGCGTCAATAAATTTTCAATTTTTCTACATACCTCTACTGTATTAAATCCTGGTTGTTTAAAAATTGCTAAAACCACCACAGCATTTTCTTGTTTATCTGAAGAAATCCACTTAAACCCTACTTTATCGTTTTGCACACTATCATACACGTCAGCAACATCACCAAGTCTAACAGGCTGACTATCTTGATATTTGATAATTAAAGGTTCATACTCTTTAGCTTTATAAAGTTGCCCTTTAGTTTTAATCGCAATACTTTTATGAGAACCATAAAACTTACCTGTAGGCTGATCAGGATTTTCATTATTAATAGCGTTAGCTACCTCAGTTAAGGAAATATTTTTAGCAGCTAATGATTCTGGATCGACTTTAACTCTAATTGCATACGGATATCCATATGTAGAAATGTCTGCTACACCATTGATTGTCCCTACTTGTTGACCTAAAAAGGTATATCCATATTCATAAAGAACATAATCAGGGACTGTATCAGAATAGATAACGCAATACAAAATAGGAGTATCAGATGGGTTAAACTTGGTATATACAGGAGGATTAGGTAGGTTTTGAGGAAGTTGTCCTTGAGCTTTATCGATCGCATTTTGTACTTCTTGAGCTGCTACATTAATATCTACATCATCATAGAACTGCAAAATAATTGTAGATGTCTCATAAGTATTGCTAGAAGAGACAAACTGAATTCCTTGCATGAGCATAAATTGTCTCTCTAAAGGCCCTGCAACAAGTCTACCCATTTCATCTGGACTTGCTCCTGGATAACTTGTTACCACCTCAATCACTGGAGACTCAACCACAGGAATAGTGGATACAGGAAGCAATTTATAAGCAAAGATACCAAAAAGAATCAAAGGCAACATGATAAGTGTTGTCATCACAGGTCGATCAATAAATGGTTTAGAAAAGTTCACGTCATCCTACCAAAGGTTTAAATCTTTAATATAATCTTTATTCACAGAGACAATCTCTACCTGATCACCTATTTTTGTATTGATCTGCCCTTGGGTAATAACAATTTCTCCTTTTTTCAATCCCTGTTTTATCTCACAAATGCCTGCTATTGTTTCGCCTAATATAATAGATCGAACACTCACTTTTTGATTTTCATCAATAACAAGTGCAAAATAGCCCTTCTGTCCTATATTCACCCCCTCTTCGGGAATAAGTTTAGCATGCGATTTTTCCTCTAAAATTAATCTTACCTTAGCAAATTGTCCCGGCCATAAAAGCCCTTGTTTATTTAAAAACTGGGCACGTAAAGGGATCATTCCTGTTGCTGGATCTACTCGATTATCTATCACAACTAATTCACCTTCCTCTTCAACAGGATTAACTTCTGGGATCCTGACGCAAATCTTTAAATCCCCCTTAGCTTGTTTTAGTAAAATACGAGTGAGTTGTTTTTCTGGTAGAGAAAAGTCCACATAAATAGGTTGCATTTGATCCAAAGTCATAAGAGTTGCACCATCGTTGGCTATTAAATTCCCCTTGTCTATAAGACGTTTTCCGACTCTTCCCTGAAAAGGGGCTTTAATATAACAATAACTTAAATTGACCTTAGCATCATCTAAAGCCCCTTCATTTTTTTTTATGGAGGCAAGTAAAGCTTCTACACTCGTCACATACTGATCATAATCAAGTTTAGACACATAGTCGTCCTTAACAAGTTTTGTATATCGCATCACTTTTTCTTCAGCAAAACGCAAATTTGCTTTAGTTTCTAAAAGTAATCCTTCAGCTTGATGTAACTGCGCCTGGTAGGGCCTAGGGTCTATTGTCACTAAAAGCTCCCCCTCTTTCACCATTTGCCCTTGTTCGTAATGAACCCCAATAAGCTCCCCTTCTACCTGAGATTTAATATCCACAGAATTAAATGCCCTTACATGCCCTATCCCCTCTAAAAATAAGGGAATCGTAGCTTCTAAAACTTCTGCTGTCTCTACCCTGACAAGAGGTTTTTTAACCTCATATTTAGATTTAGAACATCCCCCCATAAACCCGCTCAATATCAATAAGCTTACAAAGACATTCTTATACTGCATCTTACCCTCTGAAAAATTCTTAAAAATCTTTTTTTACACATTCTTCAATAAAGGAATCAAGTTGAATTCGAAAAAAAATCATTATTTATTTCATTTATATTTTCATTGGAATTAAATGATGAGCACCATGTATAAGATATTGCTAAATATGTCGTTTTGAAGGCTGTTTATGATCAATAAAAATGCACTGAAATGGATCGCTTGGTCTCTTGCTTCTTTTTTTTATTTCTATGAGTATTTACTAAGAGTTTCACCAAGTATCATGGTTCCAGAGCTTATGAATGCTTTCCATGTGGATGCAGCTGCACTGGGTCTTCTAAGCTCATTCTATTTTTATTCTTATGCCCCTATGCAACTTCCTGTAGGGCTGCTTATTGATCGCTTTGGAGCAAAAAAACTTTTAACACTTGCAGCGAGTGTATGCGCTATAGGAGCAATTTTATTTGGAATTGCTTTCCACTTTTGGGAGGCCGCATTTGGTCGTTTTCTTCTCGGATTTGGATCCTCTTTTGCTTTTGTAGCAATGGTTTATGTATGTTCTCACTGGTTTCCTAAATCTAAAAGAGCTCTACTTGTGGGTCTTGCTAATTCTATTGGAATGCTTGGTGCTTTTTGTGGTCAAGGACCTTTAAGTTCTGTTTTACACGAAATCAACTGGAGAGTTGCCTTAATCATCTTAGGAATACTAGGTTTTATTTTGTCTGCTGTCATCTATTTAACTCTAAAGACCGACGAACCTTCAAAATTATCCCTTGCCTCTTCTCACTCGATTAAAGACTTATTTAAAGGTTTAATGACTATTTGTAAAAGTCGATATACCTGGATTAACGCTGTTATCGCTTTATTTTTCTATATGACCACGACTGCTATTGCAGATCTTTGGGGCGTTCCTTTTCTACAATCAACCTATAACCTTAGTAAACAAACAGCAAGTTTTGCTACCTCTATGATTTTTATTGGTTGGCTTGTAGGAGGGCCCATCATGGGGATCATCTCTGACAAGCTTAAAAAAAGAAAAGCTGTCATTGTCTGGACGATTGTTTTTACAATTTGTTCTTTAATTCCTGTCATCTACCTAACAAATCTGCCGATTTTTATTATTTATATCCTTCTATTTTGTGTAGGATTTTTCTCATCAGGGGAGCTACTGAATTTTACACTAGCTACAGAACTTAACTCCCCTCACGTTAAAGGTTCAGCTATAGCTTTTACTAATTGTATCGTTTCTTTTGGAAGTGGCTTAATTCAACCTGTGATTGGTCTATTTTTAGATATTACATGGAATGGGACAAAACTCGATGGGCTTAATATCTACTCAACACGTGATTACCAATATGCATTCTCGATTCTTCCTATTCTACTATGTTTAGCTCTTTTGCTTAGCTCCTTTTTAAAAGAAGGGAAAATTAAAGAACATGCGATAGAGCCTTTAAGTGGTGATTAATTAAGTCTATTTTGCCTTATTTAAGTTTTTCAATGTAGCCTGCAAAAGGCTCCATAGATAATAATTGTATAAATACGTTAAAATTAAAAAAGAAAACACCATAACCCATCCCTTTTAAGAGCTTATGTTAGGTATATTTCTTGATATAGAAACAAGTGGTCTTGACCCAAAAAAACATACAATTTTAGAACTAGCCTTTAAGATTGTAGATGTTAAAACAGGCATACTCCATGAAACTTTTACAGAACTTGTATCTATTAGCAAAGAGCAATGGCAACAAAGTGATAAAGCGAGTCTACAAGTCAACGGTTTAACTTGGGAAATGGTAAGCCAAGGCAAACCCCTAGAGGAGATTCAATCTCAAGTAAAAATACTTTTCCAAAAACATAAACTTATCCGAGGTCAATCTGTATTTATCTGTCAAAACCCCTCATTTGACCGTAGTTTTTTCTCCCAAATCTTAGATATCGTGACTCAGGAAAAAATGCGTATTCCTTACCACTGGCTAGATTTAGCTTCTATGTACTGGGCTTATATGCTCTGCTGTGAGAAACAGTTCCCTTGGAATACTGGTTTTACAAAAGATAAAATCGCTGCCCAGTTTCACTTGCCTGCCGAAGAAATGCCTCATAAAGCTATCAATGGGGTAAATCATTTACTTAGATGCTATGAAGCCCTAATTGGATTTCCAGAAGCATCCATTTAAGCCTCTTGTATTTTTTTGTTTTTTACATATGATGAGTTTGTGTAATAAAGAGGCTTTTTGATGTTACGTTTTCTACTGTCTTTACTGCTTGGTTTAAGTTTGTTTTCCTCCTGTGAGCGCAAACCTAAAACTCCTCCTTCTGTGATCTTTGATGGATTTATGGATGTCAACGATCTTTATACTCTCTATCTTTTAAGTAGATCCCCTAAAGTCAACCTGACTGGCGTAACTATTTCAGGCTCTAACGACTATTATTTCAATCAAGCAGGCAATCATGTAGAAAGCATTCTTGATTTAGCGCAAAAATCCACTATCCCAGTATCGAGTCTTCCTAGTACAACATTTTGTAGTGCTTCAACTCTTCCAGCTAATTGGAGTAAACCTGTCGATAATTTTGCTGATTTTAATTTACCACAAAGTCCCGTTTCTCCATTAAATATCACGGGATCTGAACTCATGTATAATTTATTAAATGAATCAAAGGACAAGGTTACTATTTTTTGCTGTGGCGCCTTAAATAACCTCGCTAATTTGATCTCTACCTATCCCTCTTTATTATCTAAAATAGAAAGAATAATTATTTTATCTGGCGATCTTCACACTACAGAAGAAATTACGCTACCTATCAACCCCCACTTCGAACAAGCTAGTTCTTATAATATCTATATTGATCCTTGTGCAGCACGGATTGTATTAGCGTCTGGTATTCCTATTACACTTATTCCCTTATCTGTTGTGACTCTTGTAAATAACACCCAAGAAATTTTTGATAAGTATGCACATCCACCACAAAACCCTGGAGCTGCCTTTGTTTTAAAGGCACTGAAAAGTCATTTTAATTCAAACTCTATATTAAGTTTTTGCACGTTTTGGGATGCTATTGGAATGATGACTTTAATAGAACCTAAAATTGTCTCTCTGAAAAAAACTTCTATTAACTTCTTAACAGAAGGAGACGATTCTGGTCATATTATTGAGATAGGTAAAGACTCTGTATATAAAATAGGCTTCCCCGTGGATCTTTGTACATCTATTAATCCAGATCTTTTTTATAAAACTTTCTTTAATATGATTAATGAGTAACTGCATTTAAAATATTTTGTGCGCTCAACCCAATTCTCACAAATTGAGAAGGCGCACATCTACCAACTTTAAGAAGTCATATCCTTAAGAAAGCACTTCTCAACAAAGTCCCAATGAATCACATCCCAGAATTTCTCAATAAATCTAGGGCGTTCATTTCTATAGTCGATATAATAAGCATGTTCCCATACATCCAAAGTTAGAATAGGGGTTTTCCCATATTTTAATGGGGTATCAGCATTGCCAAGTGGCATAATTTCTAATTTACCCATCTTATCTTTTGCTAGCCAAGCCCAACCTGATCCAAAAAGAGAGGCTGCTTTATCTGATAACTCTTTTTTAAATATCTCTAAACTGCCAAAATCCTTTTCTAAAGCTTTTAATAAAACTCCTTTAGGAGCCTTTCCTCCGTTAGGAGACATACATTCCCAAAAAAATGAATGGTTCCAAGCTTGAGCGGCATTATTAAAAATAGGGCCCTGAGAATTTTTCACAAGCTCTATTAAATCCTTATCTGCTTCAGGTTTACCATCTACTAGTCTATTAAGATTTTTAAAATAGGCTTCATGATGTTTATTATAATGATAGTCCATTTGCTCTTCTGACACAAAAGGATTTAGAGCCCCTAAATCATAAGGTAGCTGTGGTTTTGTAAATGTCATATCCTCATCTGCTCCATGTTAATGTAAATAAGCTTTAAGGATATACGATACTGAAAGATTAAATCACAATTGAATTTTTCTTGTTGAGCTACCTAAAAGGTTTTAAAAGGGACTTTTATAAAACTTGATAAGGCTCGACATTATATTGGTCAGCATCAGCTAGCTCTAAAAGCACAGCTGATGCTGTTTGAGATAAATTAATAATTGCATGAGGAACAAAAGGATGTGCATCAAATAGATACAGCTGATTTTCTTCCTTCATTTTATTAATATGTAAAGCACCCTCTTTATCTATCCAATGAAGCTCTACCTCATCACTCAAACAAATAAAAATTTCTCGTCGAGGATGCTTATGATTTCCTCCAAATCCCCTAGGAGGAATATAAATCATCATCTGTTGATGATTGATAAAATCCAAAGGAAGTGGGAGATTGTTTAAATCTATTTTTAATAAACCATCTAATCTTTTCTCAAAGTTCTGGATGGGGATTTTGTTAACTACTTTCATAAAACTCTTCATAAACTATTTGTGTGAAAGAGCTTTCTTTAACATTAAAAAAAGCGACAATTCCAGCTAGAATCCCACAACATGCACCTTTATCGGTTTAATAGGTAGAAAAAATCATGAATTGACAAGTCATAATTAAATTGTTGTAAAAAAATACAGCTTAAATAAACTATCTTTTCATCAAAAACTCAAGTTGTTAAATAATGAAAAAAAATTAAAAGCCATTAAAAGATAATTTTTATATTAATTTAAATTATTATTTTATACTCGGAAATTCATCTATTTGTTACAACGAAATTGGGGAGACATAAATTTTAAAGAGGTGCAATGAAGTTTATTTTATATATCTTAGTAATAATGAGCTTATTACTTATGTCTTGTGATAAAATTAAGACAATGATTATTGATGAATTTAATTCTGAAAAAGCTCCTCAGCGTCCAAATAAAACTCTAGCCTTTGTCAACCAGACATTTTTAGAAGAAGACGAGATCAGTACTACTGCACCTAGCTATACTTTTTATGTATTAAGAAGCCCTCAAGCTTCTATTACTGCTGTAGGATCTAACTATGTCTTAAAAATAACAGGCTTATCCAACTCTATCTTGGCTTGTGGTGGTGGATCTCAAAAACTTGCAAACTCCATGAATGATCTTGTCTTTTTTAATCAATGGTCTACAGGAATCATCAGACCTTCTGCTCTCGTGCTTTTAACAAACAACTCTCAAAATCTTGTTCTTAATGTAACTCTTGTAGATCCTAAGTATGATCCAGCCTCTAGCTCCGTGAGCTTTACAATGCTAGCAGAGGAACCTTTACGTGCGGAATTTTTAAAAAAGCCTCTTAGCCCGTGTCTACTCTTGATAGAAGCAGAGGAGCAAGGCTTCTAAGGCTGATTTTAGTTTGGTATGATAAGCATGACTTTCTTGGATGCGATAGCAAATAGATTGCATCTCATGACAAGATAGCTTGATTTGATCTGCACTATTTCTCAAAGCTTGCTCATGCTTTTTAAAAGACAAAAGGCTTGGACTTAGTCCTTGTTTAAGAAGGACTAAGTCTTTAATAAAATACAAAATGATTTCATAAACTTTTTCAAAAGAGTCTTTAGAAACTTTCTCTTCTAAAGCCGCAAGTTTTTGCTGTATAGCTTCCAAAGAAGATCCTTTAAACGTTGTCAGAATCTCTAAAAGATCCTCTTCCCATAACTTAGAATCTTCATTCACATCAAATAAAATACGATCTAAAGAACCAAAAGAGTAATTAGCCAAAGTCTCTGCTTGATCTTGTGCAAGGTTTAATTTTTTTATTAAAATTTGCGTTATATCCATCTTTTTTAAAGGAGGAAAAGCTATTTTACAACATCTAGAAACAACTGTCGGTAATAACTCCCCAAGAGATGGAGCTAAAAGAATAATAATAGCACCAGAGGCTGGCTCTTCTAATGTCTTAAGTAATGCATTACTACTTGTAGCAAGCATCTTATGGGCATCTTCTATAATAAACACCCTACGAGAAGCTTCCAAAGGTGGTATTTTAGTTTCTTCTTTAAGCTCTCGCATCGTAGTAATAGGATGCATTTCAGATGGTGCCTCTAATCGATATTTTCTAATATCTGGATGATCTTTAGAGGATGTTTTAGTCTGACACGTTGTGATAAGCTGAGCAAATCCTTCTGCAAAAGAGCTTTTGCCTACACCTTGTGGTCCATGAAATAAAAAAGCATGAGGCATGCTCGTGCTCTGTGCCATCTGCAGTAAAAGCTTTTTAATATTATTTTGACCGATAAGATCATCAAATCCTAACATGGCTTCTCTTGTAGGCATGGTATAATTTTACCTAAAGCAATTTGAAAAACTTCTTGTTTAGACTTGGATCCATCAACAAGAAATACCCTTTCTCCGTGCTGCTTGGCAATATTAAGATAAGCAGCTCGCACCTTTTCATGAAAATCGAGTTTTTCTTGTTCAACGCGATCATAGCCTTCTTTTCCATCTTTAATAATCGCAGAAAAGGCTCTCTCTAATCCAATTTTAGGTGGGACATCTAAATAAAGAGTTAAATCAGGAGCTAAACCCCCTGTAGCAAATAAACATAGCTTTTCTATAAACGCAAGATCACAGCCGCGTGCCGCTCCTTGATAGGCTACTGTAGAATCATTAAAACGATCACAAAGGATAATGGTATTTTTTTTTAGTGCTGGAAGGAGAATTTCTTCTACATGCTGAGCTCTATCTGCCAGAAACAAAAAAAGTTCTGCTTGTTTTGATAAAACTACTTTTTGATGTAGAACCAGATCTCTAATTTTTTGTCCTATTTCAGTCGCTCCTGGAGCTCTTGTTTTAAGGACAGAAAATCCAAGAGAAAGAAGGTGCTGGTAGAGCGCCTCTAAAAGAGTCGTCTTACCACTACCTTCTCCCCCTTCAAATGTAATCAACTTACCATGCTTATGCACCGTCTTTAGTCTCTTCTTGATCGGTATTTTCTATTCTTTGCACAGCTACGACAATATCTTCTTCTTTTAAGTGAACAAGGCGTACACCTTGTGTCGAACGTCCCATAACACGCACATCTTTCATCCGAATACGTAAAGTCTGACCTTGGTTAGACATCATGACAACACTGTCCTCGTCTTTAACGATGGTTGCTGTGACAACTTTACCGTTTCTTTCACTTGTGATAATGGATTTAACTCCAACACCACCACGGTTGGTTTGTCTAAAATCTTCTACAAGAGAACGTTTACCATAACCATTTTCACAAACAATCAATAAGCTCTCATTACCATGTACAACTACACAAGAAACTACACGATCCCCTTCACCTTTTAAGGTAACGCCTCGTACACCTCTTGCCACACGCCCTACTTCTCGAACTAATGATTGATCAAACCGAACAGCCATTCCATTTCTTGTAAAGAGCATAACAAGCTGATTATCTTGAATGAAATTAGCAGCAATTAATTCATCTCCCTCGTCAATATTTAAAGCATACACACCTTTTTTACGTGGAGAGCTAAAAGATTGCAGATCTGTTTTCTTAACAACCCCATTTTTCGTGCCAAGTAAAATAAATCCTTTTTCATCAAATGACTTGACCCGTAAAATAGCTGCCAACCTTTCATCTTTATGAATACCTTCTAAGAACTGAACAATAGGCTTACCTTTAGATCTTCTTCCAGCTTCTGTAATTTGCCATACTTTAATCCAATAGCAACGACCAAAACTTGTGAAAATAAGTAAGTTATCATGAGCTGAAGCGACATAAAGATCTTTGAGTTCATCACTCTCTTTCTTCATGTCCATACCAATAACTCCTTGACCACCTCTTTTTTGCTCTTTAAAAGCATCTATAGGCATTCTCTTAATGTAGTCATCTGAAGTAATCGCGATTAAACAAGGCTCATCTGGGATAAGATCTTCCATATTAAGCTCTGTCTCTGCTGCTATAATACGTGTTTTCCTATCAGATTTTTCCCCTTTCTGTATTTCAAGAAGCTCATCTTTAATAATATCTCTAACAAGTTTTTCACTAGCTAAAATAGCTCGATAATGTTGGATTTTTTCTAAAAGATCTTTGTACTCATCTTCGATCTTTCCTCGTTCTAACCCTGTTAATTGATAAAGTCTTAAATCCAAGACAGCAGTTGCTTGCCTATCTGACATTTCAAATCGAGCCATTAATTGGGCCTTAGCAATATCACGACTATCACTTGCGCGGATAAGTTTTACAACTTCATCTAAATTATCAAGAGCTTTAAGATACCCTTCTAATATATGAGCCCGAGCTTCAGCTTTCATAAGCTCAAAACGGGTTCTGCGACGAATGACTTCAATACGATGTTCAATCCAAGCAACAATCATTTGTTTGATATTCATTGTCTTTGGCAAGCCCTTATCAAGAGCTAACATAATACAGCCAAAAGTCACCTGCATATCTGTATATTTATAAAGCTGATTCACAATCACATCAGGAATTTCATTACGCTTAAGCTCTAAAACGATACGCATCCCATCTTTATCAGACTCATCACGAATATCAGAAAGACCGGTCATGGTCTTTTCATTCACTAACTCTGCTATTCTCTCAATTAACTTAGACTTGTTCACTCCATAAGGAATTTCATCTATTACAATTTTAATTCTATCTGAGGCATCTTTTTCTTCATGAACAAGACCTCTTAAATAAATCTTACCTTTACCTGTATGATAGGCTTCTTTAACTCCACGATATCCACAAATAACCCCTCCCGTAGGAAAATCAGGAGCCGGCATAACCTCCATGATCTGATCAACTGTTGTTTTAGGCTCTTCTATTAAAAGAAGAGTTGCTGCCACAAGTTCATTTAAATTATGAGGAGGAATATTTGTCGCCATTCCAACAGCAATACCAGAAGATCCGTTTGATAAAAGATTCGGGAATTTAGCAGGAAATACAACTGGTTCTTTCTTAGTTTCATCATAGTTAGAAACATAATCTACCGTCTCTTTATCAAGATCTTCCATAAGACCCATAGAAGCGCGGGTTAATCTAGCTTCTGTATAACGCATCGCGGCAGGAGGATCTCCATCTACAGATCCAAAGTTTCCCTGACCATCAATTAATGGGTAGCGCATGACCCAATACTGGGCAAGTCTTGCTAAAGTAGGATAAATCACCGACTCACCGTGAGGGTGAAAGTCCCCTGATGTATCCCCGCAAATTTTAGCGCACTTACGATGTTTGCTACCTGGAGAAAGGTTAAGCTGACGCATTGCAAATAGAATTCTTCTTTGTGATGGTTTTAATCCATCGCGAACATCTGGAAGAGCTCTAGCAATAATGACAGACATAGAATAACGAAGGTAGCTTTCCTTCATCTCCTCTTCAACATTGCGAGGTAAAATTTTTTCACCTAGTGTGTAAGATGTCATAAGCTATTTTTCTCCTTTATATATCCAAATTTTTAACAGATAGAGCGTGCGTTTCAATAAAAGCTCTTCGCGGCTTAACTTCTTCACCCATCAGCATTGTAAACATATGGTCGGCAGCGACAGCATCTGATAGGCTCACTTGAATAAGTGTTCTTACCGTAGGATCCATCGTTGTCTCCCATAGCTGTTCTGCATTCATTTCTCCCAATCCTTTATAGCGCTGTATCACAAGTCCCTTACGTCCATTTTCTCTAAAGAAATCTACGATTTCTTTTAAAGTATAGAAAGGTATTTCGACTTGTTGTTCATCAATCACATCTAAAATCTTACCTTCTGCAATCAAATATTGTTCAAATGAACAATTGAATTCTGAAAGTCTCTTACGAAATAGATTTAACTTTGCTTCTTCAACAACCTCTATAAAAGGAACTGATTGCAGACGGAAAATTTTCATCTCTTCGGTGAGTTCTTCTTCAGGCATGGATTTTAAAGCTTGTTCATGTCTCTCTTTTTGCTTTTTCTCATCTTCTTCTTTAATAAAAGCAAACTCATCTTTTGAATAAACAAATAAGCTTCCTTCTGAAAGGTGAACTAGATACTGTGGATACTTTCCTTCTTCATTTTTAGCAGCTAAAAAGTCCCTAAAAGGAATCCCCTTACGTTCTACAGTAGCAATAAGCTGCTCTGTTTCCAAAATAGCTTCTAAAAACTTCTCAACTAAATCTTTATCCATGATTTGGTCTTGCGAAGAAAGTCTTAATCCAACATCACTCATCCCAAGTTTAAGAAGATAGGAGTCCATTTCTTTTTCAGAATGAATATAACGAGAAGTTTTTTTTCTTACGACTCGATAAAGTGGTGGCTGGGCTATATAAATAAAGTTGTTTTCAATAAGCGCCGGCATATGTCGATAAAAAAATGTCAATAAAAGAGTTCGAATGTGAGAACCGTCCACATCCGCATCCGTCATGATAATAATTTTATGATATCTAAGTTTCTCTAAAGTAAAATTGTCAACACCAATACCGCAACCAAAAGCAGATATCATGGCCCCTACTTCGGTATTTTGAAGTATTTTTTCCAAACGAGATTTTTTTAGAACGATTTTGGATAGTACTGTTGAGAGAACCACCAGAGTTTCACAGTATATAGTGGAGAATGCAATCTGGAGTGTAGTTAATTTTAATGAAGCTGATAAAGCTGCTATCCTCTCCTGAAATTGAAAAATAGACCCCAATTTTGGAATGTCTTAATAATCTTAGATATAGCTCGATGT
>JBAWWQ010000004.1:0-18331 GCA_037146655.1 Chlamydiota bacterium
CAGATCCTCTTTTAATCTCTACCACTCAACACCAACCAGAGGCTGTAAGTTTAGTTTTTGAAAAACCAAATCTTACTCTATTAAAAGTAAAACTCTATGAGTCATCCTCAAAAATTCAAACTTCGCATCCTTTTAAACCCCTAGATTCTCTTTATGTATTCCAACTTTTAAAAGATGATTCTACTTCTTCTCAAAGCTCTTCCCGTTTTATGCAAGAAATTTATTCAGAAGATTCTCCAGCTATCGTCTGTTTAAAAAAAGTTCCTTTAAAAACCTCTCTGTCTTTACAAGAAACTTCCTGTGTAGAAATAGCTACTATTCCCGATCCTTCTACTGAACAATTTTTTGTGATGAAAAAAAGTTCACCTACATTTTTGAAAGATTTTTATAAAGAATCTCAACTAACTCCCTATGTAATAGCCTTTACTACAACAAATAACGATATACCGTCACTGATTTTAGACCCTCTTTATCACCACCTTAATAATTATATTCTAAATAGACCTACATCCTTAAATAGTGCCTATGACTCATTAGAGTTTTTATCCTTATCCCCAATACCTCCTTCTTATATTCCTCAAAGCCTTTTAGAAATTCAAAAACCTACCCTTTCAGAAGAGCCTACTTTTGCAATAACGGTAGATTACACACATGTTTATAATTCATTTAAACATCCCCTTATAAATTTAACCGCTACTACATCACTTGCTTTTTTAAAAGATTTTACAACATCCTGGTTAGCTTATACAAACACGTACCCTATACCCTTTACAAAACAAGCAGCTCTAAATTATTCAACTAATCTAAATGCTGATACTTTAAATAAAAAAAATAAACTTTTTGCTACACATATCAAAGAAGAAACCCCTTTGATTTTTGCTAAAGCTCAATCAGAATTACAAATTTCTTTAGCTAAGTTACCTGGCTTACATCCTCAAATCCATCAAATATCGTCTCTGCCAAACCCCTTTTTATATTGCTCTATAAATAACTCCTTAGCTTTTAAACAAACTAACAAAACTCCTTCTTTAACTAGCAGAAACAAAGATCTCACTCCAACTCAAGCAACCTCATACACAGCCAATAAAAACGCCCGCACCATCCAAAAAAATCAAGTTAAACTACCTACTCTAGAAGAACTCCATACAGCAACTCTTTCTGATGATTTTGATATTCAAGTAGAAGTGATTCCTATGCCCAAAGAAAAAGGCTATTTATTTGCGGTCACGCTAACTCCCCCTCAAGAAGAGTCCCTACCTCATGCTGCTCAAAATATTATTTTTCTAATGGATCGCTCTTCAAGTATCGAGAAAAACCGCTTTCAAGTTTTCAAGCAAGCCATCTCAAAATCCTTAACATATCTACATGAGGGTGATACTTTTAATATCCTCTCCTTTGATATGGAACTTAGTAAAATGAGTCATGAGAGTGTTTTTATAACCCCATCATCCAAACTTGCTGCTCAAAGATTTTTAGAAAACCAAAGGCGAGGATATAAATACATTCTTCCTAACCTCTATGAGATTTTACTTACTGCTCATTCAATGGCAAAAACATCTGAACTACCGACAACTGTCATTTTATTAACTAATGGAAGTAACTTAGATAAATTTAATGTGCATAATGATCGCTTAAGTCATTTAGTCTCTAATAACAAAGGAACTTTCTCTCTTTTTACTGCTTGCGCAAGTCATAACAATAACACCTTAATGTTAGAAATTTTAAGCCACCTCAATAAAGGTGAACTCATGCACTCTCAAACACATGCAGCTTTCCCTCGTAAACTTGCAACACTTGTTAAACATGCTGGTAACCTTGTAGCCCAAGACATCCACGTAAATGCTATACAAGTTCAAGGCAACTCAAAAATCGAATTACTAGCCGATACATCCACAGCCCCTAACCTCTACTCCGATCGCTCCTATACAATTTTAGGAAAAATCGATGAACTTTATGATTTCGATCTTGTATTACAGGGACGTTTCTGCCAAAATTGGATCAATATCACAAAAAAAATATCGTTTAAAACAGCAAAGACAGGCAATTATGCCATTTATAAGAACTATTCCATGAAACTAGCCTACCAACAGTATAACGAATTTTTAAAGGAAGGAAATACCGCCTATCTTGATTCTGCAACAAAAGTCTTTCACCCTTTTACTCCTCTAAATTAATGTCTTTAAAAATTGCCGGCGGTATCCACAAAGGACTCCGCTTAGAAACCCCCTCAGGAAATATCACTCGTCCAACCTCTGAAATCTTAAGAGCTGCTGTTTTTAATATCTGCCAACACAAAATTCAAGAAGCTAACTTTCTTGATCTTTATGCAGGTAGCGGTGCTATAGGGATAGAAGCTCTTAGCCGAGGTGCCTCTCACTGTACTTTTGTAGAAAAAGATAGAAACGCACTTCAAGCACTTAAAAAAAACATAGAAAAAACCGCCTCAGAAAATTCTACCACTGTTTTCCCATGTGATGTACAAGTAGCTCTAAAAAAATTTCATTGTATGTTTGATATTGTTTATATAGACCCTCCTTATGGAGAAAAACATATAGAGCAGCTTTCAGAAAAAGTAGTAGAATCACTTCTTATCACTTTAGACTTGAAAAACTTATTAAATAAAGATGCCTGGGTCTTTTTAGAGTTTTCTTCTTATTCTAAAAAAGACTTTTCAAAGCTCCCTTTTAAGCACCTTAAATGGGATAATACAAGAACCTTTGCAAGATCTGTTTTGTATTTATTTAAATATACAAATCAATAGGATCATTTAAACTGAATTAGAAATTGTTTATTTTATTCTTCTAATGAATCGCTTGGAGAACAAACTAACTTATTTGAACTGCCTTCAGAATGAGTCGTTGTTTCCGTAACTCCTGAAGCAGACCCGTCAAAATAGCTATTATGAAAAAACCGTCCCTCGGAATAACTACTTGTTGAAAACAACGGGTTATACAAAGCCCCAACTCCATTAACCTCTTTATTCGGGAGTCGATTGGATGTTAATTTAGTTAAATGTGGCTTTCCAGAAGGATCTGGGGTTGCTGTGTTACAGCCTAATAAAAAAATCTGAGCATTGGAAGAAAGAACCTCATTCATATGACAAATATCATCATCATAGGCCTCAAACTCCATAAATTTACCAAGACTTTGTAATTTGTTGTTTGCATGTCCTTCGAAAGCTAAAACGTCAACAGGACTACCAAAACTAACTTTAGCTTCTCTTAATGCTGCATAAAATTCAGAACGATCATATACTTCATATGTTTTAGTATCACAATGCTCATACAGTAGTTCAGAAAAAGGAAATGTTACAGGTATATTTGGTCCTATAAAAACAACCGCTTTGCACGACTTCTCTCCACCCAAGGTATGGATAGCTTTGTGTGTAAGCACTCCTCTTTGTTGAACCAAATCTAATGTTTTAAAAAAGCTTACTCCATTTATCCACCGCCAACTTCTCTGATAGATATTTTTAATCCCAATAGCTCCACAACTTGTTAATATTGTGCCTGAAATAACATTAGATACTTTAGTAGTAAGACTGGCTTCCTTATCATTCCAACTAGATAATAGTTGATGTATTCCTTCATAAATAGCACTACTGCTGCCAATAACTGTTGTAGCAAAATAGTAAATGTCTATAGCCACACGATAGTTTAGATCTAAAGGTGCCAAATTAAATAAATCTAGAACTATAATGAGCTGAGTTATCAAAGCTATCTTATTTAAAAAATTAGTTTCTGGTCTTCCCACAAAAGCTGATAGTACAGAAACTGTACTTATTAATGTTGTAAGAGATCTCATGTTAATCATTTTAGATAAATACCACGGTGACATGTTAATAACATGAGGAATCACTCCACTTAATACACCTTTACTTATTTCACTTGTTACTTTCAGAAGTTTTTCAATTGTACTAATTGATCCATCCATATCATCTATGGTTAAAAGATCTTCTTGTATAATTATATCGACTTGAGTGTCTATATTCTCATCTAACACTTCTGCTATTTGATCATCCTCCTCAAACAAAAAAGGGACAGGCGTACTATATCGAGTGGTTGTTGGGCTATTATGTGCTGAAAAAAACTCTTCTCCCAATAATGAATAACTGGAACAATCATTGTTTGAAATATTTATTATACTCATTATGCACACATTAAAATTAATATATTAAAAATATATTTTATACTTAAACTTTAATTAATTTAAACAAAAAAGTTTAATTATATTGGAATTTAGTTAAAACATCGCTGTTATGGTAATCATAAGCTGTTGATAACCAAAAAGGAGCAGTTTTAAAGGAAGTGCATATCACTATAAGCGATAAAGAGTTAGATCGTTTATTTATTTTATAAGAAATAAATAAAAACCATGAATTCCACTAAAAAGAAAAAGGCCCACTATGGTCATAATGGGCCTTTTTTAAAGTAGCTCTATAATAGGGGTAATTTTTTAATCGTCTATACGCTTACCTTTATGGTAATGACTTTCTAAAACAGTTCCATCTATATTATAGATCTTCTTAATCCCATCTAAGAGATCTTCATGGTAGCTTTGCTCAATATAAGGCCTACCATCATCATAATATTTGTTAAATTTACCATGACGGATCCCTTGCTTATATTGTCCTTCAAAAATCACAGTACCTTGAATATTCCAACTTTTGGCTTTACCATCTAACTGACCATTATGATATTCATAAACGTTTGCTAAAACCCCATTATCAAAATAAGTAGTTTCAATCCCTTCTTTTTCATCATGCATAAAAAGGGTCTCTCTATATACTTGTCCGTTAGGAAAATACTGCAAAGACGCACCTTCTCGTTTATTATCTTTAAAAATAACAGACATCACAAGCTTATCATATCCATCAAAAAGCTTAGCCACACCTTCTTTAACTCCATGTTGATAAGGAGTAACTGATACTATATGACCTGTTTGATCATACTCTGTTACATCCCCTTCCAAATGGTTATTTTCATAATTAGCCTCTAAAGCTTTAACTTTACCAACCACTGCATCATGAGGATAGTAAATTGTATAAGGCCCTTGCTTTTTGTTGTTTTTGTAATAAAAAACAATCTCTCTTCCTTCTTTATCTCTTTCAAAAAATCTCCCTTCAAGCTTGCCTTTTTCCATAGTCGCTTCTTCTAAAAGATTCCCCTCCTCATCCCAAAGAGCCTTCATCCCATGAAGTTCTCCTTGATCATAAGTTAAAATACTTTGAATAATCCCACTAGAATAAAAAGTCTTTTGCTCTCCAGACATCCTTCCTTCTTGGTCATACACAAAAACCCTGTATAATTGAGGGTTCTTTGAATCTTTCCACTTAGCCTTAGGAAAAAACTCTTCCTGCTTCCCTACTGGAAATCCTTCTTTAAAAGATCTTATATAATGAACAGTCCCATCGTCAAACCATCCCTTAGATGGGCCATTTAACAAATTTGCACTATAATGATTTTCTGATCGAAGGTGCCCATTTTCATAAAACTCTTGAGCCTTACCATCTAATTTTCCTTCTTTAAAAAAAGACACTTCTTTAGGACGATTTTTTCCATAAAATGTTGTAAAAACACCAACAGGCTGATCTTTCACATAAGAAGCCGATATTAAAACATCACCTTGCTCATTCCATGATGTATACGCCCCTTCTTTTTTCCCTTCTTTATAAAACACCTGTAATTTTTTCTGGTTATTAGGATACCACTGGGTTTGCATCCCATCAAATTCATCATTTTTTAAATGCCACTGAGTCTTCAGCTGTTTGTTTGGATAATACTCAAGAAGCTCACCTTCCTTTTTCCCTTTTTCATATTGGATTTTTAATGAAAGTGTTCCATCTTCATAAAATTCAGTAAAAATCCCATGTTTTTGCTGATCAACATAATTGGCTTGGATTTTCAACTGACCTGAAGGATAGTACTCTAACTGAGAACCTTCATATTCTCCCTTTTTGTAATGATAAAGTAGCTTCGCTTGCCCATTTGGATACCAAGACGCATACTCGCCTTCATAGCTACCTGCAACAAGCATATATTTTTTGACAAGATTACCTTGATCATCATACTCTTTAATCGGCTCTAAAAGTTCACCCTTTTGATTATAATGAGCAATGAACGCTAAGGTGTTTTTATCATGATTTTTCCAATGTTTACCAATGCATTTACCTAAATCATATTTACCTTCTCCAAGCAAAACACCTTCTTCATTAAATAGTTGCATCTTCCCATGTATCTTTCCTTGTGAAAAAGGAGCTCTATAACTTTCTCTTCCATTATCATGATACTTAATATGAACCCCTATCGGTTGCCCTTGATCAAAATCTTGAACTTCTATAATTCCACTTTTCTCATTATAAACAATACTAGCTGGTTGATTAGCTCCTGAATGAAGTTTGCCTTTTACATAGTTTTTAACAGATTTAAGGAGTCCAGATTCAAACCACTCCATAGCTTTGCCCTCAACTAGACCATCTATGTAAGTCAAAGCAGCATATTTGGCACCACTTGGATAGTAACGAATACACTCACCTTGCAGATGCCCTTCTCGATAAAAAGCTTCTTCAGATCTAGTACCATCTTCATAAAATGCTACAGCCTTCCCGTGCTTTTTCCCTTGTCTATAACTACAACTTTCTTCTGTTTTTCCATCTAGATAAAAACTCGACATGGTTCCATGCAATAAACCTCTATCATAATATCGAAGAGCTTTCAAATGTCCTAAATCAGAAAATTCTGCAGATACTCCATGAGGAACTATCTCAGAAGCCCATATTTTATAACCTGCTTCATCCTGAGAAATCTTAATAAGATCTGTTTCTTCTTTAGTTTTCCCATTAGGAAAAAATGCCATTCTTTTTATAGGAGACCCTTCGCTACTCGTATCCTCTTCAAAAAAAAGGACAATAGCAGGATTGCCCTCTACATAGCGTTCAACTATTTTAGGTCTCCATTCTGGTTGCCTAGGTTTTAACTCTTTCACTACAGGAGTTATCTCTGTAAAATCCATGCTATCTTGCCCAAAACAAATTGCAGATACGCCTAATAGAATTGATAGAATCCACTTGCTCATCTTTGAAACCAAAATAAAATTTTTAAAAGTCCTATTGTATTCTACTCCCTTTTAATAGTGCAAAGAAAAACTGTGCATAAGGCTTCTCCTGTTATTTTAAAATTGATTTTAAATCAAAAGATAGGCACGGTGTTCGTACAAACGAGTATTTTGAATACTTTATACAAAACCAAGAAGGAGTAATTATGTCTAAATTATTATGTTCCATTGCAGCTTTAACTATGGGATTCGCTTGTTTTGCTAATGATGCTCAAGAAACAAGCCAAGAAGTCGCTTCCACAGAAGTTGTTTCAAGTTCTGAAGCGCCTTGCTGCCAAGCCGAAGAAAAAGAGTCTTGCTCTCAAGATTATACTTCATCTGAATCCTGCACAGAGTCTCTTCTAGGTCTTGCAGATCCTGAAGATGGCGATGATGATGGCGATGATGATGATGATTTTAGATGCTAATATATTAAATATTATTATTTAATAGCAGGGCGAGATAGCATTATTTCGCCCTATTTTCTTTTAAGAAATCCCCTAAATTAGTCTTCCATTTATCTTGTCGATGAGAACTAACTTCTAAACTACTTAAAGGGAAAACCCATCCACTACCAGAAAAAATCAAGGTTTTCTTATCATTCAAAGACTCTTTTTCCCCTGAAAATTTAACTTCATGAATTTTTTTACATGCTAGTGGTTTATAAAACATAGTATGATGTTTTAAAGCTGGTTCATCACTTTGTAACTCACATAGGATGTAACCCGATTTAGAATAAAAAATTACTTCAACATCTGCTTGATAACTTAAAGAAAAGCTCCTAGCTAGCTCTAATCTTCCAAAAAGCCTTGCAACATCCTGGCGAAATCCATAGGTCTCTAAAAGGTCTTTTGCTTTAAAGGCAAGTAGACCACCAACCATAGCAAGAATACTAATAGCTAAAAAAATCTCCAAGAGAGTAAATGATCTTCTACTGATCTTCATCAGCTTCTAAATCCTCATTGACAGCTATCTCCTCATTAACTGCTTTAGCCTTCTTTTTATTTTTATAAATAGTATATGCTTCTGAAGATATTTTTATTTTCTCGCCCTTTGTTAATTCAATCTTGTACGGAACGCCCCATCCATCTTTCAAAAACTCCTTAGGATTAGTAACAAATCCTGAGTTGTCTAATACACCAGCTGGATTTTTTAAAATGCTTTGTGTTGTAGTCGTTCCTTGGGCAAGTTCTAGTTCGAAAATTTCTGTAATTTTTTTGATCCCTTCAGTAGTTTTAAAAGCCTTTGCTTTTTCCAAACTCCCCTTCATATTATAGCCAATCACACTACTAATAATCCCAATAATGAAAATCACAATCATAATCTCAAGTAATGTCATCGCTCTACGCGCCTTACGAACTGGTTTCATACTTCCTCTTTTTTACGTTAAAAATGATCCTACATCAGTTAAGGGTAGTAAAATAGATAGAATCACAATACCCACAACAATTGCTAAAAATAGTAACATAATCGGCTGGAGCATAGAAGTGAATCTTGTTATAGTTTTATCCAAGTCCTCTTCATAAATATGAGCGATATTAGCAAGCATCTCCGATGTATTACCAGCCTCTTCAGAAATTGCTAACATTCTAATGACAAGAGAAGGGATATAGGGGCTTTTAGCCATCTCTTCTGAAAGTTTTTTACCCTGCATGATTTTTTTTTCTGCTTGGGTAATAACCTCTTCAAAATAGAGATGGTTCATCACTTTTTTAGAAAGCTTTAAAGCCTCTATAAGAGGGACACTGCTAGAAAGCATAACAGATAGCGCTCTACAAAATCTGGCAAGAACAGCTTGCGTTACTACCTTTCTTAAAAAAGAAATTTTTAAAATGCATTTTTGCACCAAGTATTTACCTTTAGGCCTTGTTAAAGACACACCCAGTGATGCAAATACAACAACTACCCCACTTCCTAATAAAAGCCCATGCTGTCTTAGAAAAAAACTTATAGAAAGAACTGCCTGTGTCATAGGATGTAAAGGCCTACCCTCAAAAAGTTGCTGCATGGACGGGATCAAAAAAAAGAAAAGAGCTATCACAATAATCGTACAAAAACTAAGAAGAAATATAGGATAAATCATCGCAGAAACAAGCTGCTTTTTTAATTGATTTTGCCGATAAAGAAGCTTTTCTAATTGAACTATAACTTCAGGCAAAGTTCCTGTCTCTTCCGCAGATGCAACCATTGCGATATAAATTTTATCAAAAATTTTAGGGTAACCTTTTAAAGCATCCGACAAATGCTTGCCGTGTTTAATTTTATCACACAAATCCAAAAAAATAGAATGGGCTGGATGTTTATAGTATTTTTCTTGAATCGCTATTAAACTCTCATACAGAGGTAACCCGGCTTTTAAAAGCTGCGATAAATCCCTCGTAAAAGCAAGAAGCACTTGATTAGAAAATCGAGTAATTTTTTGCTTTTCTTCATAACTTAATAAGTTAATAACAAAAATCTTTTGTTTTCTAAGAGTTTCTTTTGCAACAGAGTAAGAATCAGCCTGGATAACACCCCGTGTTTTTTTCCCTTCTTTAGATAAAGCTTGATAACGATATAAAGGCATACAATCCTATACGGCATCCACTTGCACTTGTCTTGTAACACGCAATACTTCTGCACTTGTTGTCATCCCCTGAATGACAAGCCTTGCACCTTCTTGTCTTAAACTCGACATTCCTTTTTGCAAAGCCACTTTTTGCAGTTCCATAGCATCAGGACTTTTTAAAAGTTGCCTTTTGATCTCCGTATCCACAATCATTAACTCATAAAGACCGCAGCGACCTTTATATCCTGAGTCATAACAGTGTACACATCCTTGACCCTTATATAAAATTCCTTGATCTAAATCTTTGAAACAAAGTCTTAAATCTTCTAATTCTTGCAAAGATGGCCTGTAAGAAACTTTGCAGTGTGGGCAAATTGCTCTAACAAGCCTTTGTGCAAGAACGGCTATTACAGATGATGTAAGCAAATAAGGTTCTATCCCCATATCAATCAGTCTTGTTAAAGCCGAAGGTGCATCATTTGTGTGAAGTGTACTTAACACAAGATGCCCTGTCAAAGACGCTTGTATCGCAATCTCGGCAGTCTCTTTATCTCGAATCTCCCCAATCATAATTACATCGGGATCTTGTCTTAAAATATGACGCAAACCCCTAGAAAAATTTAAATGTATTTTAGGGTTAATACCAATTTGAGCCATACCTTGAAGCTTATATTCTACAGGATCTTCTATCGTCATAATATTAATTTCAGAAGAAGCTATCTCCGTAATCCCACTATAAAGCGTAGTCGTTTTTCCGCTGCCTGTAGGACCTGTTACCAAAACAATCCCTTGATTTTCACAAAGCTGCTTTCTAAAAAGAGCTAATATATTTGATGGCATTCCCATTTTTTCAAGCCCTAATACAACATTGCCTTTATCTAAAATACGTAAAACTACCCTTTCTCCATAAACAACAGGCACAGTACTCACACGAAAATCAATCTGACGCCCACCTAAACGAAGTTTTATTCTACCATCTTGCGGCAGTCTATGCTCAGCAATATCAAGCTTTGACATCACCTTTATTCTTGTTAATAATTGATCTCGAAACTCTTTAGGAGGCGAATGCCTATGCTGCAAAACTCCATCAATACGATAACGAACACTTAGAGATTGCTCTTGAGGTTCAAAATGAATATCTGAAACCCCTTGTTGCACTGCTTCAAGAAGAATCACATTTAAAATACGAATAACAGGTGCTTCAGAGGTTTGATCTAAAAGATCATAACACTGATCGTCTTCTTCATCAGCAGATGTTTTACCCATCTGCAAGTCTTCCATATACTGAGAAGCTTGCTTTTCATCTTGATGATAACACTGCTGTATAGCTGATTCTAAAACATCTTGAGGACAAAAAATTTCTTTTATAGGCAAAGAAACTAAACACCTTAACTCTTCTAAGGCTTCCAAATTTTGTGGCTTAGACAATGCCACAATTAATCCATCTTCTGTTTGATCAACAGGTAAAATACTATGATTTTTTGAAAAAGCATAGGGTATTTTGGCTATCCGCTCTTTAACAAAAGTAAATTCGGACAAATCACCACAAATAGTTAATCCAAAACGACGAGCAAGCTCTATGTCTTTTTCTTCTATATCCAAAGAACTATCCTCAAGCTACATTGATCTAAAATTAGATTCATTAGTGCCAAAAAGAAGCTTCACACTGTTTTCAAATACCTTTCGCTTTTCAAGCCGTCTAGCATCTAAAACTCTTTGCAAAAACTCGGGAACATCTCCAGGTCTCTTTTTTAATTCTTCTTGGCGAAATTTCTCCATTTCAGCTTTTGAATCTAAAAGAATACGAGGCGTAATAAAAATAATCATCTCCGTAAGTTCATCTGTTAACCTCGATGTTCCAAAAAATTTAGCAATACCTGGAATTTCCCCTAAAAAAGGAATTTTTTCTGTATTATCTTCTCCCGTCTTCTTCCTTAATCCACCTAAAATGACTGTTTCTCCATCTAAGACGCGCACTTGGTTTTCTACAGAGCGCCTATTGACTTTTGGACGATCATTAATATCTGAATTAATCGTGTCAAAATTCACATGCGTTTCTAAAGTAATAAACCTATGCTCATCAGTGTCTTCAGGATCCGCTTCATGAATTGTAGGCGTCATCACAATATTAATACCATATTGATTCCTTGTATACGAATTCTCAAAAGCTATAGTTCCATTAGATGTCTCTATAGGGGCAGCACCATTATTTACTGATAGCTCTTCTACAATAGACACTTTTGCTGGAACTTGATTCACAGTTGTTACAGAAGGAGATGCATTAATTCTAATATCTTCTTGAGACATCAAAAAGTTATAAGCAATATCAAATGCAGGAAAATGCTTAGAACTTTTTCTGCTCATAATAAATTGTAAAACACCTTTTAACAAAGTACCTGGCTGAGCTTCATATTGTGCCCCCGTCTCTTGCGTATTACTAGCGAGCGATCCCATTTTTAAAAGATTTAATCCAAAATTATTCTTATTTTTAATGGTTTTTTCAAAAAGCATAACTTCAATATGAACCATCTTTTTAGGTACATCGAGTTTTTTTACAAGCTCTTTAATTTTTTCAAGAGTATCTCGACGAATAACCATCATGACAGCCCCAGTCTTAGGATAAGGAATAAAATTAAAGGTGTTAGTCTTTTTCTTTTGATCCTCAATTTTTCCAGGAATCACAGTAGGCGCATTCACTATAGGAGCAGGACCTGGAGGCCCATAAGTAATAGGTGGCTGAGGATATTGTAAATTCAACTCAGGATCCACATTTGGAAACTCTCTATTTACAAGATCTTTTTCGCCCCCCTCTGTACCTGAAAAAATCAAAGAAACATACACTTTTTCTAAAACGTTAGCAATATCAACAGGATCACTATGACGACATGTATACCAATGAACAGTCATTTCACATGGATTGCTAATCTGACTTTCCGTTTCTTTAATAATCTCCTCTGCCTTTTTCACCATCTCTTTCATACCCACTAAAACTAAAGAAGCTTCATGACCAAGTGGCATAATGCTTAAATCGTCCCCACTTTTCATCATAGGCATCCGATTTTTATCCGCTAAATCTCCAAAGTATGCTCGAAGAATCTTTTCCATATCCCCCGTACTCATCTTCTTCAAAGAAATCACTTTCGTAACTTTCTCTGTCTCCTTCTCCCATACAGCATCGTAAAGAGATAAAAGCTTTTCTACCTCTTCTTTCATAGCAACAATTGCAACCTTTAATCCTACTTGGTAAATAAAAGTTCGCTTAGGGTCGCGGAAACGCTCAAAGAAAAACCCAACACTCTTAGCTTGCTCAGGCGCCGGTGAAAATACATAAACCATTCTTGTATTAGCAGGAACTTTTTTTAAGTCTTTAGGATTGTTTGCAACAACATCTACAGTAAGCAAATCTTGTTTAAGCAAATAAAGCTGCCGCGCATAAGGGTTAAGCTGTTTAATTCCAATCCCGTTTTGAGTTAAAATGATCTCCAAAAGCTCCGACCATGACTCCCTTGGAATAGGCAAGCCTGAATGCATATTAAATTTCATCGTCAAAATTTCTGGAGGAATTAAATAAAGATAATCATTAGCCCCATACTCCATAATAAGTTGAGAAAAAGTCGTATCCTCTTGATCCCAAAAACCATAAGCATCTTCTTCTTGTCTTGATGCTGTTACAGTAAGCGCTTTCCAAGAAGCTTCAGACTCTTCAATAGCGTGTTTAAGTTGATTAACTTCTAAAAGAAGCTCACGATAAGTTTCTTCTGGCGCCTGTTTTTCCACAAGTTTTGCTACAGCATCATATTTCTCTTTTAAAAGCAGTCTCTGTTGCTTTAAAGCTTGATTAAGCTTTGTAAGTTTATCTTCCCAATTGTTCGGTTTTGTCGAGATCTCTGATAAAGAAGCAGTTTTTTCTTCAATATTTTGAGAAAAACTAAATGCCGTTAGTATTGCAAATAAACTTGTTAAATAAAAATTTCTATTTAGGTGCGTCATGATGGTTTTTAGGCGTTTTTAATCTTAATAATTCTTCTTCTCGACCAGCCTGTTCTTGGATAAAATTTCCTTGCTGCGTTATCGCCGGCTTCTTTTTTTGTTTTTTTATGGTTACCTGTAAAGGAATACTAATTTCTTGCATTTGGATTCTCATTGTATCGAAAAGATGTCCTTTAAAAATAGCGTTTCCTTGTTTTTTCTCAATCCCATCAAAAACAAAGAGATCTCCTTGAATCTCAAAAGATAAATATTTCTGAATTTCTTCCCACGTTTTTAAGTTTTTCCACCCATGTTCGGTTTTTAACAACCAATCACCCGTCTTAAGAAGAACTGTTTTTGATCCTATCTTACAAGAAATTTGACTAGAGCCTCTTTGCTTAATCTGAGTAAAAACTTCTTCTGGTTTGATAACTGTCAGCTTAGGTTTCTCAGGAGTTAAAAAAGTTTCCCATACCTGCATGCCATCAACATCCCAGATTTTAATATCCATCCGACCTGCTGTAAGCCCTATTACTTGAGCTATAGGATAACCTTGCATACTCTCATGATTTACTTGAACCTGCCAACGCTTATCTTTAAAAATAAGGTTAGTCCCTTCCTTAACTAAACAAACACCTTCTTGCCCCTCTTCAAAGGCAAGACGTTGCAATCCTTTAATTTTGGTATATTCTTGGCCCCCATACATTTCATAAAATTGATCAGGCCTCCACCATTTAGCTTTTTCAAACACAAGAAACTCTCTCTCTTCATCACTTGATCCAAACATCTCTGATGCAGTCGATACAATACAAGATGTAACGTCTTTCATCCCCACATCAAAATGCATTTTTCCAACTCCTATTTCTTGAACTTTCATCCATAACGCTGTAGGTGTTTGAGAAAACCTAAGCCCTAGTGAATCGTAACTTAAATAAAGTTTGTCTCCCGCCGCTACTTCCATTCGATCTTGGTGATTTTTTAAACCTATTAAAAGAGTATTAGAAACCTCAGAAGCATCTGGACGAGTATTGTTTGCAAACACTCTAAGCATTTTAAGTAAATCATCCTTATAAAAAGATGTTAAGTCGCCACCTTTTTGCAAAAAACTCATATCTAAAGAGTTAACAACTTGGTTTTCTTTTTTTACCCCTAGATTTTCCAACCTGCTTTTACGCATGTTAATAGAGAAAAATTGTCCTAAAGATCCTATAAACAAAAAGATAGAAACTCCACATACAGTAATTGTGCAAAATTTAAGAGTTTTTAAGATCTGAAAAAAATCGAAAGAACGTACTAACAAGTCTTAGCCTTATATATTTAAACCAAACAAAGGCCAGTCTATTGAATCTATCAAATATTGGCAATTGAAAGATCTTATAAATATATTTGTTTCCAAAAAATACTTTTTATATTAAATTAAAATTAAAATGGCAGTAAGAGTAAAAAGCATCATTCTGTATTTAAACTAAGGTGAATATCATGGCTAAACCAAGCGATGAGAAAAAAGACGGCGTATCTATACAACAAATAGAGAACTTTGGAAAACACAATCGCATTGAGATTTTCTTTTGTATTGCATTTATCCTAGCAAGCTTTTTTAGCTTTCTATTCTACGGTCCAGGTTGGAGTGTTTATGCAGCTGGTATAGGAAGTGTGGTAGCTGTATGGCTTCCAAAACCTATCGGTCGTTTTATGCATGCTGTCTTTAAATTCTGTGTTGAACAACAAAAAACCACAAGACTTGTGATTGCTATCGTAGGCATCGTTCTGTCAATCTTCTTGCCTCCTTTAATTTTCTTATCAATTGGTCTTATGGCTGGAAGAGGCGCTATACGCTATACAATAGATGCTATAAAAATGAGTGGTTGCTGTAAACATGAAGAAGAGCATCACGAATAAACGCTTATACTAAGAGCTCTATTACAAGAACAAGCGTATATTTGCTAAATTATACTAAGTAGACCCATCGTCTAATCAGCCAATAATTGGTTTGCTATATCCTTAGCTAGCTTACCATCAACTGTGTTGTTAAGCTTCATAACACTTTTCATGACTAATCCAAAATCTTTTTTTGTCTTAGCTCCTGAATCAACAATAGCCTGCATCACAATAGTTTTAGTCTCTTCTAAAGAAAGCGCCTTAGGTAAAAATTCCTGAATAATCTCTAATTCACTTTTTAGTTTCTCAGCAATTTCTGGACGGTTAAGACCTTGAGCTTGCTCCAAAGCCTCTTGAAGATTTCCAAAATAGGTTTTAAATAACTTTAAAACTTCAGTGTCAGATAGACTAGCTCGAGCATCAACAGCCAATATTTTTGATTTAAGCATGCGCAAAACTTCGAGTCTAAGCTGATCTCGATTTCGCATAGCTTCTTTAATGCCATCATTAATTTTTTCAATAACTGTCATAATAATACCCATGTGCTAAAGCTCAACTTACTTGAGAAAGCTTCTATTTAACAAGATGTTTTTCCACAATAAAATCCAAGAAAATACCATTTCTTAATCAAGGCTAAAAGACTCACCCAACACTGCGTTTCTGGCCGACTAAAATCTGAGTCTCTCGATACTTAATATACTCTTTCAGAGAAATGCTTTGACTTGTAAAATGCTGCAGCAATTTATTAAATGCCTGATTATCAAGATAACTCAAGCTTTTATCGCCTTGAGCATCCCATTTAGCATATTGCTTAAGCTCTCGCCACGCAACTAACTCTTCTTCCTGTTTTCCAAGAGATTGCGATAGCATCGCTATACGAAGCAAATTAAATGCAAATAAAGTAGATCCATAATGCCTATCTTTTGGCTGATCCCAAAATGCATGATCTGTAAGCAGATTTTCTTTTAATGCTAAAGCGTGAGATAAAGCTGTAGATAGCTCACCCTTTTCAATAAGCAAACTTGCATTCGCAAACTCAGTATAATACGTCGTAGGCCTATCTCTTTTAAGAAATGAAGCTATCAAAGACTCAGCCTGATCCTTTTCTCCAAAAGCTATCATCTTTTGAATCATCATTGGCTCGTAGGAACTTTTTAACTCTGGATATTTCTTAAGTAAACTTTTAAGTGTCTGAAAAGATGTTGTTTCTAAAGAGTCTGGATTTTCTAATTTGGAATAGGCTTTTTGCGCTTTTAAAAAATCTGATTCGGCATTAGATGTCTTTAAAGAAGCCTTAACAGCCATCAAGATAAATAATAAAAAGAGCGGTGCAAGTAAAATCACAAACATTTTATACTGCATTAACCAACTTTTCAATGATTGCTGCTCAAAAAACTTAAATTGATTCATGATTTTTTTTCGTAACATAGCCACTACCAATCCCCCTCTTAAAAGGGGGTAATGATAACAACTTGAATATTAATCTTAAAGCTTTAATTTTAAATCTAATCTCTTTAAATATGGGTAAGAAACCTTATTGATGTTATATTATGCCAAAAAAACATGATCACGAGCCTTCTATCTTAAACTTCAGAGGAGTCAAAGATCCCTCCGAACCACTTTCCCCTTCTTATTTGAAATTTGATACTCCTTCTCGCTTTCGCTTAATTGGCTTATCCAAAACCCTAATCAGAAAATTATCCTTATGGGTATGCAGTAAGTTAGAAGCATTTTCTTTTCTCGACCGATTTATTTTAAAAGACGATCTTTCTAATTTCCACAAGATCTCCCCCTGCCTATATCGTGGGGCGCAACCACTAGGTAAAGGCTTTTATCGTCTGAAAAATCTAGGGATTAAAACTGTCTTAAATTTACGCGTTGTCGATACAGATCATCTTCACGTACACGGCGCTAACTTAAAATACATACATATCTCGTTTAGACCCCATCACCCTCGAGACTCTGATGTAATTGAATTCTTAAAAGTCATGAAAAATGCTGAAAATCATCCCGTTTACATACACTGCTACCACGGTTCAGATAGAACAGGAATGCTTTGTGCCATCTACAGAATATTTTTTCAAGGTTGGCACAAAGATAAAGCCATTTATGAAATGATCCACGGAGGATATGGGTTCCATCTGTTTTTTCAACATAACCTCATTTCCTATCTCAAAAAGCTCGATGTAGCAGCCATCAGAGAAAAAGCTCAACTAAATTAAGCTTTTAACAACAAGCGTCGCTGCAAGTTTTTTATGCCCTGAAGAAAAGGGATATTCAAGTAGGTTTGCTTTTTCTATCCAATGATATCCTGGTATTAGGGGAGCTTCGCTTGCCTTAAATCTCGATGGAAATAAGTGAGCTTGATAACGAGTAAAGCTTTGCTCAATTCTAGGTAATTTCTCGAGAAATTCAGGAGGAGACTTAAAAAGTTTTGAAAATTCGGTGGGACATTTATCTTCATCGCTAGAGTCGTTTAACTCAACAAATGGAAACCCCCATAAATCTGCCATCCTTTTACCCTTATCTACTTCCTGATACAGCAATACGTAATTTTCATATTCTATAAGGCACACCAAATGATAAAGCTTTGTAACAACTGGCCTTGGTTTTTTTAAAGGATAATCATGAGGATTTTTGTCCGCATAAGCCTTGCAAGATAGTCGTATAGGACACCGGAAACATTCTGGTTTTTTTTTACAAATAAGCGCTCCAAATTCAATGAGAGCCTCCATAACAACCCAAGGTTCTTTGTCTGGAAGCAATTCATACACTCGCTCCCGGAGCAACTGTAAAATCTTAAGCTGGGTAACATCTTGTAATAGCCCCTCATAACGAGTAATC
>JBAWWQ010000005.1:0-17943 GCA_037146655.1 Chlamydiota bacterium
CAGCAAAGAAAGAGGCTTTTGAGACAATTTTCCCAGAGCTTCCCGAAAAACATCTTTGCCCCATATCTTGCTCAATCATCATAAAAAGAAGAGGCATAAATAACCAACCACATAATTTGGAAGGTGTAAGAGGAAGGTGTGAGACTAAAGAGACATCTAAAAGTGGTAAATTAGAAAAAATACTCAATCCAAAGCATGCAAGAAAAACAATGGAAAAAAAACCTGCTTGAGCAATATCTGTAGAGATGACTGCTTTTAAACCGCCTTGGGTTGTATAAACTATGACAATTGCCCAAAAAGCAAGAAATAAAGCAGTACTATTAAAACCTAAGCTCACTAGGAATTTGTGTGAGGCGATCACTTGAGCTATAAGGATCATAAATAAAGAAATTATAGAAAGTAGAGAAGCTATTTTTTTTAAGAATATGGATTTGTAAACTACTTCAAAAATTTCAGCAACTGTAGAGACTTTAAACTCAGAAAGCTTACGGCCAATTCCAGCTCCAAGAACAATTAATCCAAGGGAAGCACCTAGGGGGTATAGTAGTACAGACCATCCAAAGTGATAGGCTTCATCGGCAGCTCCCAGAACTAGACCACCACCTACTTGAGTCGCAAGAAAGGTCATCATTAAAGGAAATAGTTTTACAGTTTTTCCTGCTAGAAAATAATCTTCTTTATTTTGAAGCTTTTTTGATGCTCGTTTTCCAATCAGCCAATACAAGCCTTGAAGGGAAAACAGGAGTAAAACAAATAATTTAAGATCCATAGAAAAAACCGGTTAAAACCTGCAAGAGTTTAAGCGGTTTTAGATTGGCTTGCAAGGTGTTTTTCTTTACTAAAGTATTAAAAACGATTTTTTTATAAAGGGATCTGGTAGAAAAAATAGAGGTTTATGTACAATCTGAGCCCTTATGAGACCAGAAGACTTAAAAAGCGGCTTTCGTTTTGCAGATAGACGTCCTTTAATAAAGGATCATATCCTCTATGTTCCAGACTATTATTTTGAACATGAAGCCTTTTCTATGCCCACTTTGTCTAGTATTTTTTCTAATGAAAACCCCATACATATAGAATATTGCACCGGCCATGGGGATTGGATTATAGAAAAAGCTCTTAGTAATCCATTAGTAAATTGGATTGCTGTAGAAAAACAGTTTGAAAGGGTACGTAAGATTTTTTCTAAAAGGGCAAATCACAACGTTAAAAATCTCTTTATTATTTGTGGTGAAGCTTATACGGCCACAAAATATTATCTTCCTAGCGGATGTATAGAAAAAGCTTATATGAATTTTCCTGACCCTTGGCCAAAACAAAGACACGCCAAACACAGGCTGATTAAAGAAACTTTTGTTCAAGAGTTATCAAGAGTTATTGTTAAAGGTGGGGAGATGGCTTTTGCTACAGATGATCCGAGTACATCTGAAAGCATTATTGCAGAGATGCTGCAAAGCAATCTTTGGCAAAGCATGTACTGCGATCCTTATTTTATTACAGACCTCCCAGGTTATGGAACTTCTTTTTTTGAGAAGCTTTGGAGGGGACTTGGCAAACAAATACATTATATGCAGTTTAAACATTTCGTTTTGGGGTAGGTTATGACAGCTTCCTCATATCGTATCGGTTTATCATCAGAAGGATTTGAATTAGATCATAAGCCTGTAGAGCTTGTTTTGGCAGAGCATGAAGTGCTTTATGATCCTAAGGTTCACCATGGATGCTCTCTATTTGTTGATCTTTCTTTGTCTTCACCTTTGATTTTTAAAGAGACTTTGGAAAAGGCACATTCTATTCAATCTCAAGGTGGTCTTATTTTTTGGAACCTCCATTTTGATTTTTTAGAAGCTTTGCACTTTTATCATTTTGAGGGATTGTTTAATGCTAGTGCGCATGGTTTAAAGGTTTTTTCTGAAAAAGTCCTTTCTGTATTTGGAAATTGTACAGTTGGTTGTAGTGTGTTTCAGGGGTCTTGTGATTTTGCTTCTTTATTTTCTTGGAAAAAAGCCCATTATCAAGGGTTTATTGAGTGGTTAGTTGATACTTATAAAACTCCAGCAATTCTTTTTGAGACTACCGTAGAAAAAAGCTTCCTTTTCCATGCAAAATTTGAAGAGCTTTCTTTGGAAATCTTAGAAGTCACTCCATTTGGACAGCATATTAAAAATGTTTATTCAGCAACAATTTTAGCGGGCTACCTTCATAGACTTGCTGCGGTTTTGCCAGAAGATGTATTAACCTTTGTTTGTTTAGATGCTAGGGGTGTAGCTCATGAAGCCTATCTATACCAACTTCTTTCTAAAGAAAGATTTGCTCATTTAAATCTTGCGATAAAAGGTTCTAAGATTCCAATAGGAGTTTTAACTTGGGATCAAGGGTTTAAATCATCTATTAAGACTAAAGCTTCTGTTGGCATTTGTTTCCCAAATGACCCTTATTGTATAGCTAGCACGCTCAACAAATTAAAAAAATGCTTTCTAGATTTAAGTAAGCGTTCTATTGCTTATAGGATTATTCCAGAGTTTCTTATGACAGAATCTTGGGATGGATTAGATGAAGTTATTTTTATTAAAGATAGTTTAAGCGCTCAAGGCAAAAGGATTTTACAAGGGTTTTCTATTGCAGGTGGATCTTTAGTGTATTTAGATCAGCCCATAGGACTGGATCCAGAGTGTTCTTATCAGAAATTTTTAGAAAATTTTACGTGAAAAAGAATCGGGGTAGAGGGATTTGAACCCCCGACCTACTGCTCCCAAAGCAGCCGCGCTAGCCAAGCTGCGCTATACCCCGATAATAAAGACTCCCATAGAATACCTCGACACTGGCATTTAAATCAATTATTTCTATGCATGTATCTTGAATTTTTTTGTGAAAAATTTTCAATAAGTAGTAAGGTTTACTTTTACTGTTTAAAAATTAAAAAAGGGGACCTATGAGTATAATGAAATCGGTAGTAGAATTCTCTGTTGCTCCAAGGTGTGTGATGGGAGAGCCTTGTGAGCATGACTGTGTTATTGTATTTTCAGATAAAAAGAAGCTTAATGTGACTTTAGGAGGAGAGCAAGTGTTGTATCTCATCAATAATCTTCCTCAATCGACAAAAATAAAAAGTATTTGGGGTGAGGATCATTTTGCTAAATATAGTAAAGAGCCTGTGGGTCTTGTTAAAGAAAAAGTCGATCGGGTCCTTGCAGAATATTTAAAATAGTATTTTTTGTGTAAAAGATTACATTAAACAAAGTGGTAGTTGACCTACGAGTTCTTGAATAAAATTCTTTAGAAGAGGGCAAGACGTGCTAAGGTTCTTGGTTTCACCAAGAGACTTTTCTAAAAGATTTTTTGCTAGTGAATTAAGTTCGGCCTCTTTATGGACAGGGGTCGTGTCTAAAAGGTCATCCATTATTTGAAAAGCGACACCGAGTAGCTGTCCTAACTGTTGTAGGATTTTCAGGTCGTGATCAGATACTTGAGCTAAAATAGCTCCCATTTCTAAAGAAGCTGTAAAAAGAGCGGCCGTTTTATGAAGATGTATAAATTGTAGCAGTTCATAGGTGGGTGTATGATCTTTATAAGCAAGATCCATCACTTGCCCTCCAATCATCCCATGAGCACCTGATCTTTTGGAAAGACATTGGATAAGAGCCACCTTTTGCTCGGGCAAAAGGTGAGATAGGTTTGAAAGGATTTCAAAAGCATAAGTTAATAGAAAATCACCTGCAAGAACAGCTAATCCTTCTGGAAAAACTCTATGCAGGGTGGGTCTACCACGTCTTACATCATCATTATCCATGCAAGGTAGATCGTCGTGTATTAAAGAATAGGTGTGGACGCATTCTAAAGCACATGCAGCATCAAGACCCACATCTATAGGGATATGATGATCATGTAAAACAGCAAGGGTCAAAAGGGGTCTAAGACGTTTGCCTGGACCTAAAGCAGAGTATTTAGCTGCGTCAAAAAGAGACTGTTGGTGCAGGGGCTTAGTCGTTAGGAGCTCATCTAGTCTATTTTGTAAAATAGGTAAGTGAATTGATTTAAAAGTTTTAAAATCCATAGCTTTATCCACCTGGCATTCCAATTCCAAAATAATGAAAGCCTTTTTCTCTCATCTCACCTGGGTGGTATTGATTTCTTCCATCGAACATGGCATTACCTTTCATGGAGGAGAGAATTTGTGTCAGATCAGTTGAGCGAAATTGTGGCCATTCTGTAAGTAGCGCAATAGCATCAGCTCCAATACTTGCTTCATATTCACTTGAGCACCAAGAAAGCTCTCCCTCTTTTGGTAAAGAAAGCTTAGCGTTTTCCATAGCAACAGGGTCAAATAGTCTTAAGTTAGCACCTAAAGCTAAAAGTTGCTCGATGAGTTCAAGTGCTGGAGCTTCTCGTATATCATCTGTATTTGGTTTAAATGCAAGACCCCAAATAGCTATTGTTTTACCTTGGACACCACCTTGCTTTTTAAAGTAATGACCTATTTTTTCTGCTAATATTTTTTTTTGGTTTGTATTAACATCTTCAACAGCTTTTAAGATAGGTGTGGAGTAAGACACGCTATGAGCTAAAGCTTTTAGAGCTCTTATGTCTTTAGGGAAACAAGATCCACCAAATCCAACACCTGCTTGTAGAAATTGAGGGCCTATTCTTTTGTCTGAACCGATCCCAATGCGTACTTGCTCGATATTGGCGCCTAGTTTTTCACAAAGCCCCGCTAGTTCATTCATGAAAGAGATTCTTGTGGCAAGCATCGCATTAGCTGCATATTTTGTCATTTCAGCAGAGGTTGGATCCATGACGATAATAGAGTCTTGAGGTAGATCGAAAGGGTCATAGAGTTTTTGAATGGAAGAGAGAGCGACAGGATTTTCATAGCCGATAATTACTCTATCTGGATATATACAATCATGAAGAGCTGACCCTTCTCTTAAAAACTCAGGATTTGAGATGAGATCGAATTCAAAAGACTTATTTTGTTCTTTGAGTGTTTTTTGGATAAGAGATTTTATTGTAAAAAAAGTTCCAGGTGGCACTGTGGATTTAATCACGACAAGTTTGTAACTTGTTGCTGCATGGATGAAGTTTTTCATGGCTTCTTGAATATAGCTAAGATTAGCTGTTCCGTTTTCACAAGAAGGTGTTGGTACTGTGATAAAAGCGATATCACAGTTTTGCACAGCATCGGTATAGCTTGTGGTAAATCGAAGTGTTTTTTTTGTTAAACACTCGGTAACCAGTTCTTGCAATCCAGGTTCATAGATAGGGATTTTTCCTTGATTCAAAAGAGAGATTTTTTCTGCATTAATATCTAAGCAGGTGACTTGATGCCCTACTTTTGCAAAACAGGCTCCTGTTACAAGTCCTACATAGCCAGTGCCAATAATAAGGATGTGCATGCTTTTTCCTTTTTAGCTCGATGTTGAGGACAGTGTATATAGAAAAGGGAATTTTTTCATGAAAAAAATCTTAAATTTACGTGGGGCTAATTAATGAACTTTTTGTAGAGTTCCATTTTTTAGAACGAATCTTTCATCGCAAAGGGTCGATAGTTCTTGGTTATGTGTAACGATGATTAAACTTTTATGAAATTCTTTGGCGCAGTTAATAAGAAGGGTGTGGATACTTTGTGCGTTGGCTTCATCAAGATTGCCTGTAGGTTCATCCGCTAAAATAAGAGAGGGGTCATTACAGAGGGCTCTGGCGATAGCTATACGTTGTTTTTCCCCACCAGAGAGGAGTTTTGTTAGAAAGTGGGTTCTATGAGCCATTCCTACTTTTTCTAAAAGCATGAGTGCTCTTTGAAAGGCTGGGCTGTTTTTTGAGGTGTTTTTTTTTGCAATGCGTGCTGGCATGAGGACATTATCAAGAGCTGTATATTCTTCTAATAAATGATAAGACTGAAAGATAAAGCCAATATGGTGATTGCGAATAGATGCTAGGTTTGCATGATCTATTTTTTGTCCTGCGATTTCAAGAGAGCCTTTAGAGGCTAGCTCTAGTGTTCCAAAAATATTTAAAAGAGTACTTTTTCCAACGCCTGAGGGTCCTGAAATGGCAACTGTTATGCCTTGAGCAACTTCAAGAGATATATTTTTTAAAAGAGTGACTTCATTTGGTTTAGGGTAAGATTTGTAAAGGTTCTGTGCTTTTAAAATCATTGTGACCTCAACGTTTCAGCAGGCTTTAACCTGCACGCTTTAATTGCAGGAACAAGTCCCGCAAAAACAGATAAAATAGGAGTTGAAATCACGACAAATAAAACAGCTTGAGAGCTTAGTGTTTTTGGCAGGGAGTTACCATAGAAACTCTCATGGAAAGCATCATGACCTTGTAAAAGACTTAATAGGCCGACAAGGCTGTCAATATGCTGCATGGTGAAAAAGGCCGCAATGGAGCCAATTACACTTCCTAAAATGCCAAGGACTGCTCCACATAGAGCAAAAATCAAAGCAATGCTTTTTGAAGAAGCTCCCATAGACTGCAAGATCCCTATTTCTTTTTTTTTGTCGTTTACCATGAGTACTAAGAAAGAGATAATGTTAGAGCAGGCGACAATTAAGATGATGATGCCAATAAGTGTGAATAGGTATTTATCACTTTGAAATTGTTGAATGAGATCTTTTGCAAAATCATATTCATAAAAAGAAGTTATATCGAAATAACGATCTATCCCTTTTTCTTTAAAAAGGGAGGTTAATTTACCGGCTATAGCTTTAGTGTGATCAAGATTGTTAAACCAAACTTGAATGCCACTTGTCATATTGGGATCCAAAATAAAGCTATTACTAGAAGATGCTATGTCATTTACTACATCTCTATGCATAAGCAGGCACTTTGTTCCTACTGCCATAACACCTGGATCGTAAAAACCTGCTACATAAACAGAGAGTCTCTGCTCTTGCATCGCATTAGCTGTAGTGACTCCATAGGATAAGAACCCTTTATCTCCTATTTTTACACCCGCATCTTTAAAATTTTTTGGTAGAACAACAGCTTGGTCTTTATCTTTTGCATAAGGTATATAACATTTTGCGCCGATAAAATAGGGCCATAGAGGAGTTGGCGATGGTGAAGTATTAAAATGTTGCTGAGTGTTAATTTTAGAAGCTTCTAAAGCATTTAATGAAGAGATCCCATGAATGACTTGATTTTGTAAAGAAGCTTTAAGATGGAATTTTAGTCCTCTAAGGCTTTCGGCAGAAGCTAAAGAGGAGGGGATGATGCTTGTGTCAAATATTAAAGGGTCTTCTAAATAGAGGGGAATATGATCAACCTCAAAAGGTGTTTTTGAGGAGTTCGGATAAAAAAATAGGTGGTTGTCTATTTTTTTTAATATTCCATGAAGTAGATATTTCGATAGATCTTTTGAGGAAGAGCTTTTCGATGAGTTGTTTGTTAAAGTCAAGTGGGAGGGCTCGCCTTCATGAAGAAAAACTGTCGCTTGAAAAGAGGAGTTATTTTCCAAATAGCTAGAGGATAAGGGAAAATGCGCAGTCTTTGGTCTTGTTTTTTCAAGTGTTAGATAAGAGAGTAAATCTTGCATTCTTTTTTGAAAAACAGAAGAAGCTATAGGGGTTGTACTGGAAACAGTGTCTTTTGTGGGGTCATCGGAAGACAGAGCAGAGAGATAGATCAAATGGTTAATATCATCGACAGAAGGGGGGATAAGTAAAGAATGAACAAAAGGGCTGTTTTCACTAAACGAAGCAATATAGGTCATTTGTGTTAAAAAGCTTTGTTTATCGTCACCTACGTGTGCGTGTAAAGAATTAGGTCGAATAAGACGCAATTTAAGAAGAGCTCCTGTTACTTCATATTCTTGGGCGACAAGCTGAGGATAAGAGGTTTTTAATTGATCGAAACAATTGAACAATTCTTTAACAAGATCTTTTAGACTGCCATCTTTATTCAAGTCAGGTTTTGGCCAAAATGAAGGAATTGCTTGATCTTCTTCTGGATTATAAGGATTTGTTTGTAGAGCCAAGTGTTTTTCTTCTAAACTTTTAGCTCTGTATTCAGAGTTTGAGCTGATAGTATCGATAAGATGATAATAGCAGTGGTGATAAGCTTGAGTAGGAGTAATCCTTAAAGGGGCATTCAGAGAAGTGAGTTTTTTTAGCCAATTGCGCTCGATCCCTTCTGTCACAGATAGAAAAATCAGGACAAGCCAAACAACAAGGGCTATTACTGCAATAGACATTAAGGCTATTAAAGAAACAGACAGTTGTTTCTTTTTGGGAATCAAATATTTTTTAGCAATGAAAAATTCAAACATTCATATCACTTAGATCCCCCTCTTCTAGGAGGCGGTGATTACATGAATCTACAGGAGATTATAAAAAAAAAGAAGCGATTATTTCGCTTCTTTGAAAACTACATGCTTTCTCAAGCTTTTGTCATACTTATTAAGTTCAAGACGTTCTGTTGAATTACGCTTGTTCTTTGTTGTCCAATAGCACTCTGTACTTTCTGTGCTTTTTAGCTTAATCGTTTCTCGACCTGTTTTTTTTGCCATAATAATCCTCGAAATAGTAATCAAAATTGATATTTTAAGTTGAAAGCACTTAAAGAACAAGTAAAACTTACAAGAAGTTTAAATAGGCATTCTAGGGGCAGCTTGCAGGTCTAAAGGATCGGAGATTGGTTGCTTTTGATAGAGTTGAAACCCAAGCCCAGCTATCATCGCCGCATTGTCTAAACTAAGGCCTTTAGCTGGATAGTGGACTTGTATACAGGAGGGAGCATGCTTGTGAAATAAATTTTTCAGAGTTTGGCTTTGTGTGACGCCTCCTCCTAAAAAAATTGTTTTACACTCATGGATATCACAGGCTTTTAGCGTTTTACGAATCACATCCATAAATACACAGTGTTGAAAAGAAGCGGCTAAGTGCTTTCTCTCCTCTTCTGGTAGACGTGTAGGGCTATGTTTATTAGAGTTATCCCCTTTGATAGCATAAAGAACGTTAGTTTTGATTCCACTAAAAGAGAAGTGTAAATTTTTGTTTTTAACATGCCCTGCTTTTAATTTGTATTTAAGAGGATCGCCTTGCAAGGCGAGTTTTTCAATTTCAGGGCCGCCTGGATAAGGAAGATCTAACATAAGGGCGACTTTATCAAAAGATTCCCCTATGGCATCATCGACTGTAGTGCCAAGCATTTCATAGGATCCCAAAGCATTAATTTTTACAATAAAAGTGTGACCGCCGGATAAAACAACCCCAATAGCTGGAAAAGTTGGTGTTAGACCCATCATAGCGGCATAAAGATGGGCTTCTACGTGGTTGACACCTATATAAGGAATGCCCCATGCCAAAGAAAGTGCCTTAGCGGCATTAAGTCCTATGGTAATAGAGCCTATAAGACCTGGAGCTTTTGACACAGCTATAAGGTCTATCTCTTGTGCACTAACATTGGCTTCTTTAAGACTTTCTTCAAGAACAGGGATGAAATTATCTACATGGGAGCGACTTGCAAGTTCTGGATAAACACCACCATAAGACTTATGAAGACCTATTTGAGAGGCAACCACATTGGATAAAATATCGTTTCCTGATTTGACTATAGCGCAAGCTGTTTCATCACAAGTTGTTTCAATTCCAAGGACAAGCATATTACTTAATGGGGTGAATTTTAGGGGCTATTGTAACAAGAATAGGTGTATTTTAGCAGCTTTTTTTAAAAATAAATTCGACAAATAAACGTTTTAATTGTCACAAATAAAAAATGTTAGATTGTTTAATAAATTAGGCTTTCATATTGCATTTTCTATAAGCCATCCTTTAAGATGGGCAAGTAGAAAAAACAGAGTATTTGAAGAAGGAGATGTATGAGTAAGTTTATCGTAGAATATCAAGACGGTTTTGCAACAGACATTGAATCAGTAGATCATCACGCAAAGATTTCAACAGATGCTCCCAAAGAACATGGCGGTAAAGGGGTTAATTTTTCTCCAACAGACCTTGTTGGAGGAGCTCTTGGAGCTTGTATCCTTACTATTATGGGAATGTATGCTAAGAAAATGGGAGTGGATTTTCGTGGAGCAAAAGCGGAAGTCACGAAAAATCAGGGGTCGACTGTAGGTGGTATAGGAGAGCTGATTGTTCATGTTTATTATCCACACATTTTAGAGGGTGCTATTTGCGAAAAACTAGAAAAAGCAGCGACTCACTGTCCTGTTCACCAAATTTTAGATCCTAAGGTCAAACAACAGATAGTGTTTCATTGGGGAGAAGATTTTAAATCATGAAATTTCAAACAGTACAAGCTTTTGAAAAATATCTTCAAGATACACCAAAAGATCAGCTTGGTAGTTTATTTTCTGTCATGGCTTTCGATTTTTTAGAGAGAAAATTTCTTGTTGATAAGCTTGTGTCCATTTTTAAAAAAGACAACCCATCTCTTGATGTGATTAAAATGGAGGTTTGTGATCAATCGCTGCTTGCGATTAAAGAGGAGCTCGAAACTTTTTCTTTGTTTTCTTCTAATAAGTTATTAGTTTTGAAAGAGGTGGAAAAAGCTCCCAAAGCGCTTTTGGAAAGTCTAGCCAATTATTTTAAAACAGCACCCACTTATCCTGTGATTTTTGAGGGGCAAGAGTTTAAAAGCGATACCAAGTTTTATGAAAAGCTTAAAAAAGAGATGATTGTCGTAGAACTTACTAAAGAGAAACCTTGGGAAAAAAAACAGAGAATTTTAGGTTGGATTGAGGGTTTTTGCAAAAAAGAAAAGAAAACAATAAGTAAAGAGGCTCTAGAGGCTCTTTATGAAAAATGTCAAAAAGATTTCTCTCAGATGATGCAAGAAGCAGAAAAACTCATTATTTATACAGGGCAGGAAAAAACAATAACCTTAGCTCATGTAAATACTATATGTGGGATAGAAGGGGATCTTAATTTATGGGCTTTAGCAGAAGCCATAGTTTGGCAAGATGCGCCACTCATGTGGCTTAAAAGCTTAGATTTTGACATGGATACAGCAATTTTTTACCCTTTTCTTGGCCAACTACGCTATCATTATCAGCTAGGACTCAAGATTTATCAAGTGGCTTCTCAAGGTGTAACTTTTGAAGAAGTTAGCCAAATGCTTCCTCAGGTGCAACCTAAAAATTTACAGAAATACTATGAATTAATTAAAAAATTTTCAGCGAGCTATTTTACTCAAGCCTTACTTCTTTTATTCGAAGTGGATTTGCAGTCAAAATCTAGATCAGTTGATTTAAAGATTTTATGGATAAATCTTTTAGCGCAGCTTAAAAATATACAAAAAAGATAAGAACAAACATGCTTTATTTATTTCCCAATGTCTTAGGAGAAGAACAACATCACCAAGATTTTTTTCCTAAAACTGTCGATGAGAGTGTAGCTGAGATTCAAGGATTAATTGCAGAGGGTGAGAAAAATGCTAGGGCTTTTTTAAAGCGATTTACGTTTAGTAATCAAAGAACATTTAGAGACATCCCTATTAAGCTTTTAAATGAACATACAACAGATCAGGAGCTAAAGGAGCTTTTAGAGCCCCTTTTGAGAAAGGAAAAGTGGGGATTGATATCTGACTGTGGACTTCCTTGTTTAGCAGATCCTGGAGCAAGGCTTGTGGCTTTAGCACACAAGCAAAATATTGCTGTTAAGGCATTTGCTGGACCATCAGCTGTGGTGATGGCTTTAATGCTTTCTGGTTTTGTTGTACAAGCCTTTACTTTTCATGGGTATTTACCAAGAGAGCTTCCACTACTTAATCAAGCAATTAGTGAGATGGAAAAAGAGGTTTTACAGCGTAAAAAGGTTCAAGTTTTTATTGAAGCGCCCTATCGCAATCAAAAGCTTTTAGAAACTCTTTTAGAGAAGCTTTCTCCTTCGATAGTGTTATCTTTAGTATGCGATGTAACACTTGCTACAGAAGAGGTCATTGTGATGCCGATATCTCAATGGAAAAAAAGAGAAGTGGCTTCTTTTAATAAAAGACCTGCTGTTTTTTTATTAGCAATGGCTTAGATAATTTCTTCTGCTACACTATCGTAGAATAAAAATCCTTTAGGGGTCAATGACAGGGTAAATTCATCTTGCTTGATGAGACCATCTTTTTGTAATTTACCTAGTGTTTGCTCAAGTTCCTCTGGAAATGGAGGGAAATTTAAAAGATCGACTCCTTCTAAAAGGCGCAGACGGATGGCTAAAAGCTCTCTCAAAGATGCTTCAGTTTCTAGTTCTTCTTCAAAATCTTGGGCTGAACTATTTTTTTCCATATAGGAAAGGTAGTTTTTTAGGTGGCATACGTTACGAAGCCGTTTTTTTTGAAAATAGCTAAATGCTGATGGACCATATCCATGAAATTCTCTTCCCAGCCAGTACCCTACATTGTGTTTGGAGTAGAGGTCATTTTTACAAAAAGCTGAAATTTCATACCGTTTCAATCCTAAATCTTCAAGGGTTGCTACCGCTGTATTTAAAAGATAAAGACTTTTTGCCTCATCGGGAAGAAAAGGCTCTAGCAGCTTTTTTTTCTTATAAAAAACTGTTTGTGGCTCGATTGTCAAATTATATAAAGAAAGGTGAGTAATAGGGAGATCTTTGAGTGTATTTAACGTAAACTCCCAAGATGAGATAGTTTGATGAGGGAGGTCATACATAAGGTCTATGGAGATGTTAGAAAAACCAACGTTAAAAGCGGAATGGATGGCAAATAAGGCTTTTTTAGCATCGTGTTGTCTATCTAAGATTTTTAAGGTCTCATCATGTAAAGATTGAACCCCTAGACTGAGTCGATTAATAGGGAGTTTTTTTAATCTTTTTAAATAATCTAGAGTGAGATCTTCTGGATTAGCTTCAAAGGTGATTTCTAAGTCTTTATGAAAATGCAGGGGTGATTTAAAGATTTCTTGAAAAAATTTCTCGTACAGCTCAGGTGGCAGTTGAGAGGGGGTTCCTCCTCCAAAATATAGAGAGTAAATAGTACGTCCTTCTAGCAAGGGAAGCTTTTGCTTCCACTCTTGAATTAGGGCATCTAAATATTGAGTATGCGACTGTTGCTTACTTGATAATACATAAAAGTGACAGTAAGGGCATTTTTTAGAGCAAAAGGGGACGTGAAAGTAGAGGCTTGTAAAACAGGCCTCTTCATTTTCTTGAATAAGTTTGTTACCAGCTATCGCCATCTGGATCTTCTAGAACACCTCTTTTCCAGCGATTGCTATCACTAAATGGGTCTTCATCATCATCTGAAGAGGTAGCATCTTCAGAAATTGTTTCATCAGAGTCATGACTACCTGTTTCAGAGTCTGTGAAGGTGTCATTATCAAGTTCAAGGCCAGCATCTGTAACATTTGTTTCATCTACACTAACATCTGGAATAGTATGAGCTTCTTGGAAACCAGATCTTGCAGCTGGATTGCGTTTTGGAACAACATACTCCATTTCATCATTTTCTTTAAGGTAGCGCAGTCTATCTCTTTCTTCTTCTATTTTTTGTTTAATAGAACCCATTTCAGTAGAATGTTTTTCTAAATCTTTTTTAGGAACGTCCTAGTTTTAGCCATTGTTCTAAATCTCTAAGTTCTGATTCTAATTTTTTTAGTCTTTCACTTTTAACATTCATAGAAAAGCAACTCACTCCCAAAAAGGTTATAAATACGGCAGAATTTTAGTCTTAAGATAGGATTTCTTTCCATCTATTTTTTTTAAGCCTAGGCAAGGTATTCCCTACCATCTGTTATTAAAAGCAGTATTTACTGTAGCGGCTCTTTTTTTAAAATAGTTTTTTTGGAGCTTTATAGGGATAAAGCTTAGATGACTTCACTAGGAGGGATAAAGTCCTCCTAGTGATATTCTCGATAAAGTAAGCTTTGAAATTGCTATCAATTGATTGTTAGATACTTAAGGTTTTTTTAATGGGTTTTTGTGACAAATTTGATTTTTAATTAAAAAAAATGTTATAATAATATTATAATTTTAAAACAATAGTAGGTTATTTATGGTTTCTCCAGTATTACAAAATAATAATCCCCCAGATTTAAGTAAATTAGCATCTAAAACAGGTGGATATATTAATAGTGCATTAGAATCCAAAACAGGTCGACATACTTTAGGTAGAGTTGATGCTGTAGCTAGAGTAGCTGTATTAGCATTTGGAGGTGCTCTTCATTTAGCTAAATTATTTACTCAGGGATTAGTAGGTGCTCTTTCTTTTGGAAAACTTTGTTCAGTTAAAACAGTAGGTAACACTGCAAAGTTTTTTATTACAACTTTGTATAAAACCGCGATTGCTTTTAGAGATATTATAGTAGCTCCAAACAAGAAATACCCTTCATCTATTACAACATTAAAGACTGTAGTCACTCAGGCTGTTAATGGGAAGGACTTTTCTCATAGCCCTGATTTAGTCACTCAGGCGATTAAAGCACAGCCCTTTTTTCAGGTGTTTGATTCGGATAAGCAACCAGAGTTAGGAGCTCTCCATTATACTGGTTCACATAGAAAAAAATGAGTGGAGATGGCTTGTATTGTATGTTTAAACAACCTCAGCCTGTGTGATCAGCACAGTGATGTTGTCGCATCCTCCTTTACATTTAGCTCTGTTAATAAGTTGCAGAGTTAATATTTTTATAGGAAGCTGTTGACTTAGGATTTCTGTAATTTCTTGATCGGATAGATAATCAGATAAACCATCTGAGCACATCATATATAAATCTTGAGGTTCTACAGGGGTGATTAAAATATCGGGAGAGATTGTTTTAAAAGCCCCAATAGCTTTAGTTAAGATATTTTTATAGCGGATACCTTGTGCTATAGCTTGCTCTAAACGTCCTTGTTCAAGGAGTTTATTTTTTAAAGTATGATCATGGGTTAGAAGTGTTAGTTTGTTTGCTCGCAATCTGTAGATACGGCTATCGCCCACATGAGCACAGATTAAAGATTTTTGAAAAAAAAGCATACTACATAAAGTAGTTCCCATCCCTTGGTAGGCGGTATTATCTTGGCTTAATTGATAGATGCGTTCATTAGAATAATTGATGAAAGATTTTAGATAATGGGTGACAGTATTGAGAGGGAGGGATTCTTGTTGTTTAAACATTTTATCAATGCAGTCACAAAGAAAAACAACAGTTTCTTGAGCAGCAACCTCTCCTGCTTTATGACCACCCATCCCATCAGCTAAAACGTAGAAATTATGTTGAGATAGTTGTAAAAACACATCTTCATTATTGCGTCTGACAAGACCTACATCGGAATGTCCAAAACTATTTAATTTAAAATAGGTCATGCTCTATCAGATCCTAGGATTTGGTCTAGAGATACCATGTTTTTTATTTAAAAAACAAACGTTTATGCAAGATCTAAAGATTTAGGAAAATAGGATTCTCATGACACTGATGCCGTTAAATGTCATATGAAGAATGATAGGAGCTAATAAAGAACGTGTTTTTTCATAAAGAAATCCTAGATAAAGAGAAAAAGCGAACAAAGAAACTAGGAGGGGAATATTACTAAGTTTTTGTGAAGGGGAAAAGTGCATCATAGCAAAGATAAAAGAGGTTAGCAAGATAGCTTGTATTGTGCCAAGCTTTTGACGTAGCCAGTTTTGCAAACACCCCCTAAAAAGAAACTCTTCAATAAAAGGAGCGGTAATAATAATCATAATTGTTGTGATTATAAGAGTGGTAGCAGAGGTAGAGGATGTTTTTAAAAAGCGTACAGCAACTTGATCAACTTCTTCGAATTTAAACAAATTGTAATTAATCCATTCGACTAAAGAGTTAAGGGCTACTACAACAGGAAAGCTTATGAACCAAGTAAAAATACCCAGTAGAATATCATAAAAATAAGAATTACTTTCGACAGAAGGATCTTTCCAAAGAGCTTTTATTTGAGTTTTTTTTTGAAAGGTCAAATAGAGCAAAAATAAAGTGATATTGATAAGTACGTTAAGTGATTGGTAAAAAACAAGCTGAATTTTTATGTTTTCTAGCAGGCTAAATTGCATGGATAAAATCATGCGGAAAAAAAACGGGGTGATAGTTAGGGCGTTGACAAGGTAAAGACTAAAGCAAGCTAAACATTGAAAAAAAGACCAATAACGGTGATCTGTTTTAATAGAAGGCAGTTTAAAAAAACCCTGCCGATAAACCACACCATTAATGATCAGTCCAAACAGGATAAAGATCACAATACTTATAGGTTCAGAAGAAGCTTGGGGTGTAGAAGAGCCTAACATTTATTGTGATTTTGCTAAAATAAGGTAATTTTCTATATGTAAAGCAACTTCTTTAGCAAACTGCGTATGAGCAAAACCCATAGGAGATATACTGTATGTTTTTTTACCCCAAACCGCTCCACTGTAATCGAGTATTGCAAATTGTTTTGGTAAGAGATGTTTTTGTTCAATGATTTCTTGTAAAACAATTTTCGGTGTTTCAGCACGAAGGTCATAAATGCGTACACGCATAGCTAGATCTAAGTTATGAGAAGGGGTTAATTTATCAAAAAATGTATCTGATTCCTGTTTTGGATAGATTTGGTGTTTAGCTAATTCTAGAAAAACAACAAATTCACTATTTGGGAATTTAACCTTTAGATTTTCGTAATGGATGTTAAGTGAGGTGTTTTCATCATAATGTTCGATTAGAGTAGGGCTTGTAAGATCATCACTAGTTTTTGTAGGGGCGTTTGTCATAAAAACTTTAGATTTAGAAACAAGGCGATTTTTGATTAAATCAGTCAGATCTTCAGCTAAACTCCAAGGAAGTTTAATACTTTGTGGATCATAAATGGGAGTTAAAGCCACTGTTACCTTAGCTCTACCGTCTTCATGAAACCGGATTGCCTGTTTATCTAGATGGTGGGAGTTGCATCCTAGAGTCATTAAGGTAATTGATAAGCTTGTGATTAGATATTTCATAAAAAAAAGCTCCATGGTTGCAAAAGCTAAAATAAGGGTCTTAATTTAGGAGATTAGCAAATTATAAAGTTTCTTAGCTATAAGGAAAAACTAAAAATGACTTGGTTGGTTTTTTTTGAGACTTAAATAGGTTTTTCTGGGAAAAAACAAAGTAATTTGCTATGAACGATAGTTTTAACAGATAAAAACGACTTATTTTGTCAAAAAAAAAATGTGTTGACTGCTCTGCTTAACCGTTATTTATTGAAAAATGAGTTTGATAATGTTATCATTTTATAAAATATTAATCGATACTAAAGCCTGATTAATTTAAAAAGTATCAGCAAGAGATAAATTTCATAAACTCCCAAGGAGGAATTTAATGTCACTGGAAAATGCTAAGGCTAATCTTAAAGAGTTTGGGAAAGAACTCAATCTTGAAGGGTTACTATTTGATGAAAATCATACTTGTATATTGGGTATTGATAATACTTTTTCACTACATTTAACATACGAGCCTAATTCAGATCGTTTATATCTTTATTCTCCTATTTTGGATGGGCTACCTAAAGATGACAAAATTAAGTTAAAACTTTACGAAGCTTTATTAGAAGGGTCTATGCTCGGTGGTCAGATGGCTGGCGGCGGAGTGGGGGTTGCAGTAAAAGAAGAATTGATTCTTATGCACTGCGTATTAGAAATGGGGATGGGTACAGATGTATCAGCATTAAGAAGATTTGCTCCTTTATTTGTAGAGTGCGTAGAAAAATGGAGAGATCGCGCTATTAAGATTATGGAAGGCCGAGATGATGGATCTTTTAAAGATTCTAAAGATCAGCACCAACAGCAGCAGCAACAAAATAGACATGCACCACCAAAACCTGGTGATCAGTTTATTAAGATTTAATCTTTTTTTAAAAAACCCAATTCTATAATGCTTTTATGCTGGATATTGGGTTTTTTATTATCCAATGATTTTTCTCTCTAAGTATTCTAAACTATTTAACACTTTGGATTCTTTACTTTTGATTGCTTGAGTAATTTGCTTGATGCTTGACATTACAGTGGAGTGATCTTTTG
>JBAWWQ010000006.1:0-17475 GCA_037146655.1 Chlamydiota bacterium
AATTATTGCATGAACTTCTATTTTTGGGCGGACTATTTTTAGGGGGCAAGGTCATAACCGAACCGCTCCCTGGAATAGACCCGATCCAACGGCTCCTTTTTTACATAACGTCTACCCTCAGCTCTACAACCTTGAAGCACCTTTTATCTATACCCTCACAAATCAACCAGAACAGGCTGCCATAAAATTTTTACAGTTTCTTTCTAGCATTCCTTACTGCCCTGGATTGACCTCAAATGGTGCATTATCCTTCATCAACTTTACAGAAGGATCTAAAGATATAACAGGTATAGAGACGCGCTTTGAAGCAGAATTAAATGCTAGTGGATTAAATGGAAATACCCCTCTTGCAGTGATTAATCAGACTGGTACGCAACAGTGTCTTATTCCGAGTACTGATCCTGCTACTGCCTGCGGAGCGAAAGTATCTACTATTACAGATAATACTCATCTCTCACTTGCTTCACCTGTAACAATTGCAACTTCACCCACACCTCTTCCTTGGCTCTATACTGAAACGGAAATTAACTATCGTGAATATGCCTTAACATCTGAAATGGTTAGTGGTATCTCTATGACGTTTTCAGCTGAAGGCGACCCTGCACATGCTTTTTTTGGCACATGGACCCTTGATCAATTCATGAATTTTATAACGACTTTTTATGCTCAAGGACAAACTTCTTTCAGTCCTTATCGCGGAACCTCAAACTTTATCGCCGTACCTAATCTATTTACCATTTTTACCTATGAAGAAATCACTGGTAGAGTATCTCCATCTCCCCCTCAAATATGGTTTCCTGGAGAATGATTTACAAATTCTTTTAATCCGATTAATTATGTGCTGTATATCTGTAATCATAGTAACTAGTCGGATTTCTATTAAATTCTGCTTCTATATAATAGCGATTAGACGTTGCCTGATAAGAAAAAGTATCTCTATTTATAAAATTAACGAAAGACCAAGTATTGCCAAGCTTTTTAAGTACTTCATCGGTTACATGTTCCCACCCACACTTTTCTCGAAGAAATTTCACCTTGCCTAGATCAAGCACTAATTCATTTTGACGTGTATCTAAATTGCATGCTGAGTAAGACCATAAACCACCACCCCCAGGACCAGAAAAATGAATTGTCAAAATAATATCCCATATTTGAACAAGCGCACTCACATACGAATAAAGAAAACAGTTCCAACTATTAGCTAATAATTTAGATTCAGAAGAAAGATCTACTACAGAAGTAACATCACTTAAACGCTTATATATTACTATTTCCTGAACAATTCTAATAGCAACTAAGTCTACAAATATAAGGGTTTTTACCAAAGAAAGACTTAGATCAACACCTAAATCCAAAATACAAGCCACAGGTCGACATACAATATAAACTACATTTTGTAAAATCTTATGACTAATTGAATCCGAAGGTTTTAAACACCATAGGGTAAGACGAAGTGCACTGCAAGCATGTAGTTGTTTCCATGTCGTATAGGGAGTTTCAAATCGAGGATCTACTACTTCAATAGGTGTATCTCCTCTAGAGAGTCTAATATGAGACTCTAAAAGATCAAAACTGCCAAAAGGCTCATAGGATCCCAAATGAAAATTTTCTGACTGAACTAGATAATCTATACTCATAAACTTTTTTACTAAAAAAAAATAACTAGTATAGATGCTAAAGGCAATTATCTTCTAATTTAAAATTTTTTATACACATAAAAGGATCCGATCCATCTAACACAAGCTTCTATTCCAACACCTACTATTTACTATTTTTACTTATAAAGAAATTAATAATAGAGAATCTCAAATAGGGTTTCCTGGGGAATGATCTACTAAGTGTTTCTAAAAACCTATTAATTATGTCTTATATAATCCACAGAGTAATCGCCATAATATATAGTAAACATTACCTCTAAATAATAGTTGTTAAGTGTTTTTCGATAATAGAAAGCATCTCGATTTATAAAATCAACTAAAAACCGAGTATTGCCAAGCTTTTTAAGCACTTCATCGGTTACATGCTCCCAGCCGCACTTTTCTCGAAGAAATTTAACCTTGCCTTGATCTAAAACTACTTCATCTTGTTTTGCATCTAAATTACGGACTGAATAACTCCACAATCCTCCACCTACTGGTCCGGAAAAATGGATTGTCAGCAAGATTTCAGCTATCTGACTAAATATACTCACAAGCGAATGAGCAAAACAGCGCAAACCATTATCGAAAAGTTTAAATTCTGAAGAAAGATCTACTACAGAAATACTATCACTTAAATGCTTATATATCACTATTTCCTGAACAAGTCTAGTAACAACCAAATCTACAAATATAAGGGTTTTTACCAAAGAAAGACTTAGATCAATACCTAAATCCAAAATACAAGCCATAGGTCGACATACAATATAAACTACATGTTGTAAAACCTTATGTTTAGGTGACTCTGAAGGTTTTAAACACCATAGGGTAAGACCAAGTGCACTGCAAGCATGTAGTTGTTTCCATGTCGTATAGGGAGTTTCAAACCGAGGATCTACTACTTCAATAGGTGTGTCTCCTCTAGAGAGTCTAATATGAGACTCTAAAAGATCAAAACTGCCAAAATGCTCATAGGGTCCCAAATGAAAATTTTCTGACTGAAGGAGATAATCTATACTCATAAGATGTCTTACCACAAAAAAGACATCTAGTATAGATACTAAAGGCAATTATTTTCTAATTTAAAGAACTTCCTATTTAACAAAAGCTCCGACGCATCTAACACAAGCTTCTGTCCCTACACCTATTTTTATTGGAAGTACTAAAGCATATCCACCATATTTTGGCATTTTTTCTAAATGAGCTAAATTTTCTACAATATATTTTCCCTTCCCTAACATCAGATGATGCACAGGAAATATTTCATTATCGGATCCATCTGGAGATAATGTATCAATCCCAAGACCTGCAATATCTCTTTCCAAAAGAAATTCGACACTTTCTTTAGAAAATCCAGGGAAACACATCTTACCAGAAGGTTTAAGATTGCGATATCTTACTGGATCATGCCAAAATTTTTGCCATCCTGTAAAACCTATCACAAAACTATTAGGTAATATTTTGCCATGTTCTTTTTCAAAAGCTATTACATCACTCGGTTCTATCCATAAATCCTCATGACATCTAGAAGAGAGGTCTATAACAGAGCAAGGAACAATGAGTTTTTCAAGATCTATATCGGCAATAGATTTTCCATCAGGAAAAAAATGACTAGGAGCATCCATATGTGTCCCTGCAGCTGCATGCATCGTATACTTGAGAACACGCACACCTTCATCATAATCTTTTTTTACTTCATGCTTAAAGCCACAAGAGCCACTCCAAGTAGGCATATCAGATCTAACAGTATGCGTTAAGTCTACAAAACAAAATTTTTCCAACATAGGTTACCTTTATCTAAAAAATTTCAATGGTATCATGTATTTTCTTCAAATGCAATGAGGTAGGAATTTGCTTTTTTTTTCTTTGCTTTTACTGTAATCTCATAAAAAATAACTTCAGGTATAGCAAAACTAAGGGCTTGTTATGACAAAAAAACTCTATTTTTATTACTCAGCGATGAATGCTGGCAAAAGCACTACACTACTTCAATCTAGTTACAACTACATTGAAAGAGGGATGCAAACACTACTGTTTGCTCCAAAAACTGATTATCGCTTTGGCGGACCTACAATCTACTCACGCATTGGTCTTAAACAAGCAGCTATAGGATATGATAAAGACTTCAATCTCTTTGAATTTGCAGAAGCTAAACAAAAAGAGCTCTCTAAACTCACTTGTATCTTTGTAGATGAAGCCCATTTCCTAACTAAATCGCAAGTTGCTCAACTGATCAAAATTACAATAGAACTCAACTTGGCCGTCCTGACTTATGGATTAAGAACAGACTTTTTAGGAGAACCCTTTGAAGGAAGTTTATATCTTCTTGCTTGGGCACAGGAACTTGTTGAAATCAAAACAATCTGCTTCTGTGGCAGAAAAGCCACTATGAATATTCGTATTGATGAGCATGGAAATCCTATCACAAAGGGTGAACAGATCCAAATAGGTGGTAATGAAAGTTATACCTGCGCCTGTATGGAACATTTTGTACAAGCTGTCCCTGACATGATTTCAGCTAGCACTTGCTCTTTAAAAACCCACTAACCAAAAGATTTTTTTATGAACATTTCTTCTGTTGATCAACGTTTTAAACCTGTCTTGGCATGGATTGTCTGTTTAGCTGCCGGTCTATTTTTCTCTTATGAGCTCATGCAATTTCATATGTTAAATGCCATTTCTAGCATGCTTTTAAAAGATTTACACATGAGCGCTACTCAGTTTGGGGTTTTAGGCTCTACTTATCTTTTAGCAGATGTTATCTTTCTTTTGCCCGCAGGTATAATCCTTGATAGATTTTCCCCAAGAAAAGTCATTTTAACGGCTTTATTTATCTGCATCTTGGGAACTTTAGGATTTTCTTTATCCACTACATTTTTTCAAGCATGCCTTTCTCATTTTCTATCTGGCATTGGTAATGCCTTTTGTTTTTTAAGTTGCATGATTTTTGTGTCTAGATGGTTTCCCCTTCAAAAACAGGCTTTTGTTATAGGAGTTATTGTAACACTTGGAATGCTAGGCGGAGTTGTTGCCCAAGCTCCTTTTTCTTACCTAGCCCATCATGTCACATGGAGAAGCGCTGTACTTATTGACGGAGCTGTTGGACTGTTTTTATTTCTTTTAATTTTCTTTGTCGTAAAAAATGCTCCACAAAATCACAAACAGGAAGCTTCAGTTAAAACACATTCTTTTTGGAAAGATTTAACTAGCTGTTTCTATAATAGACAAACTCTTCTTTGCGGTCTTTATACAGGCTGCACAAACTTACCTCTTATGGTCATTGGCGCTGCATGGGGTAGCTTATTTTTATACCATGTCCATGCCATTGCTTTATCAAAAGCTTCTTTTATTGCTGGCATGATTTGCATGGGAACAATTGTGGGTTCTTCCTTATGCGGATTTCTTTCAGACTATATGGGCAAAAGAAAACTTCTTATGTTAGTAGGGGCTCTTAGCTCACTTATTATCATGGTATTAATCATGACAATACAACACGCAAGTATTCCTATGATGACTACCCTCTTTTTTCTTCTTGGACTTAGCTCTTCAACACAGGTGCTAAGTTATCCTTTAATTGCAGAAAATACCCCTTCTCATCTTACAGGAACCTCTATGAGTATTGCGGCTGTTATTATTATGGGTCTTGCAGCTATAGCCCAATTGCTATCTGGTCAACTGATGGATTTGAGTTGGAATAGGCTGATTGTCAACGGCTCTCCTATCTATCAAGCCAAAGATTTCATGAATTGTTTCATGATGTTTCCCATAGGTTTAATTTTAGCCAGCTTTTCTTTAATATGGATAAAAGAGTCAAAATCACCCACCGAAGTGGTTAGCTATTAATTACATAAAACTTAAAATAGAGCCTTGTAATTTTTGAGTTTTTAAATAAAAATAGAAAATTTTACAAGACTCTTTTTAAAAAAAAGAAAGAAGTTGCTAATATAGCGGGATGTTATATGATCCGAATTAAAAGTATAGATGGTTTTTAATGGCAAAGCACCTGATTATCGTTGAGTCTCCTACAAAAATTAAGACGCTGAAAAAAATTTTAGGGAGCAAGTATCGCTTCGAATCCTCACTAGGTCATATTCGAGATTTACCTGCAAAAGGTTTTGGTATCGATATTGAAAACAACTTCGAACCTGAATATGCCATCCTTCCTGAAAAAAAAGATCTTATTAAAAAACTCAAAGATGCAGCTAAAGAATGCTCTGTTGTTTATCTAGCACCCGATCCTGATAGAGAGGGAGAAGCTATCGCTTGGCATATCGCTTCTATTTTACCTAAAACAACAGACATCAAAAGGATCACTTTTAATGCTATTACAAAACATGCTGTTGAAGAAGCGCTGAAACATCCTAGAGAAATCGATCAAACCCTTGTGGATGCCCAACAAGCAAGACGACTTCTTGATAGGATGGTAGGCTATAAAATCTCACCTATTCTTCAACGTAAAGTGCAAAGAGGTCGTGATGGATTTCTATCTGCTGGAAGAGTTCAATCTGTGGCTTTAAAACTTGTTGTAGAGAGGGAAAAAGAAATCGAAGCCTTTATTCCTAAAGAATACTGGACAATTTTAGCCCTTTTGAAACCAACCAAAAAAGATCCTATTTTTACAGCAACCCTTCATTCTATTGATGGCAAAAAAATTGTTAAAGAGGTTGTTGACTCAAACAAAGAGACAGCTATACCTAATAAAACCACAGCAGAAGGTCTTGTTAAAAAACTCAATCAAGCTACTTATACTGTCGATTCAGTAGAAAAAAAGGAAAAAAAACGTAATCCTGTACCTCCTTTTATTACTTCATCTTTGCAGCAAGAAGCAAGTCGCCACTATGGTTTTTCTGCAACACGTACGATGAAAATAGCCCAATCCCTTTATGAAGGGGTAGAGCTAGGAGCCCTTGGATCAGACGGTTTAATCACCTATATGAGAACAGACTCTACAAGAATCGATCCCGAAGCTCAAAAAGAAGCTAGAGCATTTCTTGAGAAAAAATATGGAAAACAATTTATTCCAGAAGAACCTAAAAATTATGCTGTCAAGGCAGGCTCTCAAGACGCACATGAATGTATTCGCCCAACTAATAGCAGTTTAACACCTGAAGACCTTAAAAACTTTTTAAGCCCCGATGAATATAAAATTTATTTATTGGTATGGCGTAGATTTTTAGCTTCTCAAATGAATGCTGCTATTTATGACACTGTTTCTTGTGACATTGTGACTAATCAAAATATGGTTCTTAGGGCTACTGGTTCTGTTATTAAATTCCAGGGATTTTTAATCCTTTATCAAGAACTGGAAGATAAAGAAGAAAAGGCCGCTAAAGAAGAAGATATAGCTGATGATACTGACCGTATTTTACCTCCTTTAACTACAGGCCAGCAACTTCTTTTAGATAAAATCAAATCTGATCAATCGTTTACAAAAGCTCCTCCTAGATATACTGAAGCTTCTTTAGTTAAAGCTTTAGAAAAATCAGGCATAGGTCGTCCTTCTACTTATGCAACGATCATGAATAAGATTCAAAGTAGAGAATATACAACAAAAGACAAGCAGGCATTAAAGCCAACAGAACTTGGTAAAGTGATCAGTCAAATGCTCGATGATAACTTTACAATGATTATGGATATTGGTTTTACAGCTTCTATGGAAGATGAACTTGATAAAATCGCAGAAAATAAAATCGACTGGAAAGAATTTTTGAAAAAATTCTGGGAGAAGTTTTTTCCTCTTGTAGAAGTTGCAGAAAAAGATGCTTTTGTTCCCAAAATCCTTACAGATATAGACTGCCCGCTATGTGGTGCTAAACTACAAAAAATCTGGTCAAAAAACAAATATTTCTATGGCTGTGCCAATTATCCTGAATGTAAGTATACAACACCCATAGAGGCTTTAGAGTTCAACAAAGAAGATTATGCAGATAATTTTGACTGGGATCAACCTTGTCCTAAATGCAAAAAATCAATGACTCTGCGTCATGGACGTTACGGAGCCTTTCTTGGTTGCTCTGACTACCCAACCTGTAAAGGGATTGTCAATATCCCTAAAAAAGGTGAAGCCCTTCCTGAAGAAATGCCCAGCTGCCCAGCTGTGGGATGCCCTGGAAAAATCACACCAAAACGTTCTCGTTTTGGTAAAATATTCTATTCATGTTCAACCTATCCAGATTGCGATGTCATTGGCAACTCCCTTGAAGAATTAGAAACTAAATATGCAGACCATCCAAGAACAGCTTCTTTGAAAAAACCTAAAAAAGGAACAAAGGCATCTTCTAAAAAAGAAGAAACAAAAAAAGGGTCTACTAAAAAATCAACAGCTAAAAAAACGGCTGTTAAAAAGACAAAGAGTGCTGCTGCCAAGAACCAGCCTTTATATAAAACTTCTAAAGAACTCACTGAGGTCATCGGTGTAGATGAAGTTACAAGGCCTGAACTTATTAAAAAGGTATGGGATTATATTAAAGAGCATAATCTACAAGATCCAAAAAATAAGCGGCTCATAGTACCTGATAAAAAACTAAGTAAGGTATTTGGCTCAAAAGAACCTGTAGATATGATGCAACTCTCTTCAAAACTTGGCAAACATTTATCAAAATAACTTATTTTTCAAAGGCATCCCCATCCCAAGAGTTAAAACCTTGGGAGTTGCCCTCCTTTTTTTATTTTTACTTTGTTTTCCTAAAGGTGGGATCAAACTAGGCAATATCCCTATCACATGGGGTTATCTTTTTTTCTTTATGACCTTATCGATCTGTCTTGTCACGCGCCCACTGATCTTTAAAAAAAAGACACTTTTAGCTTGTTTGGCACTGATACCTTTTCAATGCATCAGCCTATTTACTCTTCTTAGTTATGGCACTCAAAACATTGGGTATATCTTTTCTTTTGTCATCCATTTTTTTCTGATGCCTTGGGCTTTTTTGCTTGTATTTCCTCAATATATAGATGCACAAACTTTTAATCAGATACTTTCTTGGATAAAAGGTGGGGTATTTTTTATTGGATCATTTGGTATTTTTTTATTTTTCTATAAAATTCTGACTGGATCTTTTCTAGAAATTCCTCTTCTCACAATCAACTACCATGATCGCAATGAGCTCGAGCTTTTAAAATGTATTGACCGAGGTGGGATATTTAAACTGATATCTACCTATAATAACGGTAATCTTTATGGGGTATGTGTCCTCATGCTTCTTCCAATCTATCAACATCTTGAAACAAGTCGTTATAAACAAATGCTTGTCAAACTTTCTCTTATCCTGACACTATCTAGAACAATTTGGGCAGGCCTTATTTTATACGAACTTTGCATTCACTCTACCTACTCAACAAAATGGCTCATAAAAGCTTTTAAAATTGTTTTATCCCTTATAACAGTAGGATTATCCCTTATCCTTCTTACAAAATTTTTCCCTTTTTCTTGGGAGTTTTTGTTTGATCGATTTCTGGGTAACCGCCTTGGTCAATTTGAAGTATTACATACAGCAAAGTGGGTATCTACAAAGGCTTTTGAAGAGATTTTCGAAATCATTTATCTAGGTGTTTTAAAAAGCTTTGGAATACTGGGCCTTATCACTTTTTTAATAGCGATGACATATCCTATTTTTACAGCACCTAAATCTTTCCTATCTAAACCTATTTTACTAGGGCTTATCCTCTATCTCATAGTTGCCTGTGGTGATGGAGCCCTACTACTTATCCCTGTAATGTGTTTTTATTGGTTTTTAGTGTTTCTACTAAACATCTCAGATGTTTATAAAAAACAAGATGATCTATTTAATAAGAGCTACTTTTAACTGTTCTATACTTGTATTTTTCCAAACCTGTTGATAGCTTTGCTGCGTCATGATAGTAGAATAAAAGGCTTTATCTAAATAAAGGACCCCATTTAAGTGATCTATTTCATGTTGCAAAATACGTGCATACCAACCTTTTGCATGGATAACTACAGGTTCTGCTTTTTCGTTCAAACATTCTACTCTTATAGCTTTAGCTCTTGGAACAAGAGCTAAAAAATGAGGAATGCTTAAACATCCTTCAAAAAACTCACAAGTTTTATCGGTTTCTATAAAAAGCTTAGGATTAATAATTACATGGAAAGGAACCTGAAAACGATCTTTTTCTTGAAGTTCGTCAGCTGTTAAATGACTAAGATCTCTATCTTCTATTACAGCAAGCTGCAAAGATTTTCCTATTTGAGGTGCCGCAAGGCCAACCCCAGATGCTGCTTGCATAGTCGCTTGCATCTTTTTAATAAGTTCTTGGATTTCACTACTTAGAATTTCTTCTTTAGATAGATTGCGTGCTATCTGACGCAAAACAGGATGTCCCATCTGAACAATCTCTATGCACTCACAATGTTTGTAATAACATATTTTAGCTTCTACAACTGACTCAAAAGGAATCAAGCCTTGATAAAGATGATAATATTTAGAAGCACCACCAGGATTAGCTTCATAAACTAATTCCCCTTGGAGCTTCTCTGTTAAAATTTTCAAAACAACAAGACTTTCAGCATCCGGCCAATATTTTAAACGGATCCTTTCTAGCTGATCTTCTTTTGCTAAGTGGATAAATGCAGTATCGTCTACAGAAAGCTGCAAGATCTTAGTTGACTCACTTGCCTTCCAAGCTCGATAAGAGAGTATTTTGTATAAATACTTAGGCCTTTCTTCTACATATGTCATAAAAGCTCCCTCTTCACACATAGCCCATTGAAAACAGCTTGTTATAATCCAAATAAAAAAACAGTAAGGGATGTTGGCTCAAAAAAATTTAAAAAAGATAATCTTAAATTTCTAACGAGTTTTTCTCAAGCCATCAATTTTAAATAAGAATCTGTATCGATATTACCACCTGTCAACACACACACTACATCCCCGTGCAGCTGCTGCTTTCCATATAAAATAGAGGCTAATGCTGCTACCCCAGATGGCTCTATCATCATATCTAGCTCTTCTTTTATAAAACGCATTGCTTGGATGATTTGACTGTCAGATACGGTAGAAACTGTATCTACATATTTATCTAATAAAGGTCGATTTAATATACCGACTTCATTAGCTCTCAACCCATCTGCTATCGTAGTTGGAAACTCTATTGAAATATTTTTACAAGTTTGCCTCGACTGAAAATAATCATTAGCTCCCTCCGGCTCTACACCATGTATTTTAATAGTGGGTTTAAGCTTTTTAAACGCTGCAGAGCAACCACTAAGAAGTCCACCACCTCCTATGGGGGAAAAAAAATGTTCGATAGTTGGAAGATCGTCAAAGATTTCAAGAGCTAAAGTCCCCTGTCCCACAATCACATCGAAATGATCATAGGGAGACAATGTGCATAAGTTATATTTTTCTGCAAGCTCTGCTACTTTGGCGTTTCCTTCTTTATGTGTTGTCCCTGCTAAAACAATTTTTGCTCCATGCTGCGCTGTAAGCTCTTTTTTTAATAAGGACACATTTTCTGACATCACAAGTGTTGCAGGTATATTTAAGATTTTAGCAGCAAAAGCTAAAGCTTGAGCAAAATTCCCAGCTGATCTAGAGACAACACCACGCTTTCTTTGCTCCTTAGACAAACAAAGCAGTGCATGAAACGCTCCTCTTGCTTTAAAACTTTTTGTAATCTGTGTATTTTCTAATTTTAAAAAAATTCGACAAGGGGTGCTTAATTTTTTTTCAATAGCTGGACACCTTAAAAGCGGTGTACGTAGAATATAGGGAAGAATTTTAAGATAAGCTTCTCTTAAACCACTTAATTCAACATCTTTCATCTGCCAGCATCCTCAAGGGCTTCATCATCCACTTGAACATCCCATCCACCACCTAATGCTTTATAAATCGAGATGAGCGAATCAAAACTGTTTGAAACGGCAGCAAGAGCGTCTATTTGAGCATTAAATAGCTGCCTTTCTGCATCCATAAATGTTAAATAATCAATCTGTCCTTCATTATAACGAAGTGTTGACAAATGAAAATAATCAGAAGCTGTTAAAACACGGGCCTTTTGTACAAGGGCGATCTCTAAAGTCTTTTGATGAGAAATAAGAGCGTCATTCACCTCTTTAAACGCTGTCAAAATTGTAGACTCATATTGATAGAGCATCTGCATTTTTTGAGCTTTAGCAAGGTTTAATCCACTAGTGAGTCTACCCCCTGTAAAGATCTCTTGCAAAATCGTAGCTCCATAAGCCCATACATTAGAGGGTTTAGTAAAAAGTAATGGAAAGAGAGAGCTCTCTGTTCCAGCAAGTGCTGAAAGTGAAAAGTTTGGGAAAAATCTAGCTTTAGCTACTCCGATATTGGCATTTGCTGCAATAAGCTCTTGCTCACTTGCTAAGATATCTGGTCTTTGATTCAGTAAATCAGACGGTAAAAATACAGGGACTTTTGCTGGCATAGAAAATTCTGTAAGGAGTTTGCCTCTAGCTATATCACCAGGTGGCCTACCTAAAAGAATGGCTAGTAAATCTTCTGTAAGACTCACCTCTAGTTCAAACTGATTGATCTGCACTTGCACAGACTCTACTTCCGACTGCGCCTGATCTACTTGGAGTCTTGAGGTCAGTCCTAAATCAAACCGAATCAAAGCTAGATAATAAGCCTGCCTTCTAAGCTCATAGGTTTCCCTTGCCACTCTCAACTGCTCATCTAACCGTCTAAGATCGACATAAGTTGAAGCAACAGCGCTTACAAGTGTTAAAATAACTGTCCTTCTATTTTGAATTTGGGCTAAAAGCTGCGCTTTAGCATCCTGAGCAGCACTCCTAATTTTTCCCCATATATCTAATTCGAAAGACGAATTAAGCACGAGAGTATATGCATCGCTTATAGCCTCAATCCCGGGTGTTATAGGTTGCAAAGTTGTGGAAATCTTACCCCGTCCACCATTTGCTTGACCAGATAGCTGTGGATAGAGTTCTGACTTTATAATGCCAAGTCTTGCAACATACTCATCAACACGGTACATAGCGACTTGTATGTCAGGATTGTGCTTTAAAGCTTCTTGAATAAATTCATCTAAAACAGGATCTCCTAAAAGTTTCCACCAACCTAAATTAGCAGAAGCTTGAGCTTCTTCTGTAAAAAATCTCCACTTATCAGGCGTTGCAACATCTGGCCTTTCATATTTAGGATGAAGTGTACAAGAAGTAAAAGCTATAAGGATCATTAGGATAAGAGCTCTATGGAGAATCTTCATGCTTCTCCTCTACTTGTTTTTTAGACTCTTTGTATAAAAGTTTAAAAAAGAACGGGACAAAACACAAAGCCAAAATAGTTGCAGCAATCATCCCTCCAAATACACCCATCCCTACAGAGCGTCTAGCAGCAGATCCAGCTCCTGAACTTAAGATTAAAGGGGTGACACCTAAAATAAATGTTAAAGATGTCATCAAAATGGCTCGAAAACGAAGTTTTGCAGCTTTTAGCGCTGCATCCATCACAGAGAGACCTTCCTGTTTATGCTGAATAACAGCGAACTCAACAATCAAAATAGCATTTTTTGCAGAAAGAGCAATAAGTGTCACAAGCCCTATCTGAAAGTAAACATCATTTGGCATATTTTTAATAAACACCGCAAGGAGCGCTCCAAGAGCCCCGAAAGGAACTGCCATTAAAATAGCTAAGGGAAGAGTCCATTTTTCATAAAGAGCTGCTAAAATCAAAAACACCATAAATAAGCCTGCAAGTAGTACGATAACAGATGTTCCGCCTGTTGATAATTCTTGATAAGCCTCCCCACTCCACCCGTATTCCATCCCTTGTGGTAGCACCTCTTTTGCAAGTTCCTGCAAGGCTTTGATAGCCTCTCCTGAAGTATAGCCTGCAGCGGGACCTCCTAATATCTCAACTGCTGGATAATCATTAAATCGACTGATAAGGTTTGATCCTGGTTTTGGATAAATAGTCAGTAACGATTTTAAAGGGACCATCTGGTTAAAAGAAGATCTAACATACATGTCCCCAAGATTTTCTAATCTCTCTCTAAACTCTGGTTGAGCTTGTACAATCACCTGATAGACTCTACCAAATTTATTAAAGTTATTGACGTAGACAGAACCCAGCAGAGTTTGAAGAGACTGAAATACATCGGCAATACTCACACCGAGTGCTTTAGTTTTGTATCTATCTAAGTCGACATAAAACTGCATATTATTAAATTGGGCTGTCGTATGTAGCGGATTTAATTCAGGTCTTGCCTTTGCTGCGGTAATAAATTTTTTAACAACCTCTTCTAAAGCTTGTTGTCCACCATCACCTCGATTTTCTATCCAAAATTCCACACCACCTACTGTTCCGATTCCAGGAATCGCTGGAGGGTTTGCTATAAGCACCTGTGCATCTTGAAGGTTAAAACAGGCTTTTTGCAAATCCTCTAAAATAGCGCTAGCATGCAAATTTTTAGCCTTACGCTCCTTCCAATTTTTAAGCATAATAAAGTTTGTCCCAACAGTTGTTCGATCCAAACTTTCAATCAAACTAAATCCTGTAAAAGAAATCACCTTATCGACACCTGGATGAGCAAGAGCTAACTGTTTAATCTGATCATCAACGGCTGTAGTTCTATCTAAACTTGCACCATCGGGTAAGTAAGAAAAAGCAATAATATACCCTTGATCTTCATTGGGTACAAAACTTGTAGGAATCTTTGTAAAAAGATAGCCTACTGCTAGTATAATACCACTAAACAAAGCAAGGCTGACCACTCTATGGTGCATAAAAAATGCAGCTACTTTCAAATAATGGTCTATTATTTTTTCTAATCCCTTATTAAACCAAATCGCCCATCTATATTCTTTACGATTAGGTTTTAAAATAAGTGCTGCTAGTGCAGGACTTAAGGTTAAAGCAACAACTCCTGAAAAAAATACAGATACAGCCAAAGTCATTGCAAACTGTTTATAAAGCTCACCCGCGATCCCTCCCAAAAATGCTATGGGAATAAAAACGGCGCATAGTACAAAAACAATTGCAATCACAGGTCCTGTCACCTCTTGCATCGCTTTAATTGCAGCCTCTTTAGGAGATAATTTAAATGCATGTAAATTTCTTTCTACGTTTTCTACAACAACAATTGCATCATCAACAACAATCCCTATAGCTAAAACCATTCCAAATAAAGTGAGGGTATTAATAGAAAATCCCAAAATATACATCCCTGCAAAAGCTCCAATGATAGAAACAAGTAATGCAATAACAGGAATCAATGTAGCCCTTACTGACTGTAAAAAAACAAACACTACCAAAACAACAAGAAGCGCTGCTTGGAGCATTGTTAAAACTACTTCTTTAATAGATGCTTTAATAAAAAGTGTGGTGTCATAAGGAATCGTATAAGCAAGTCCACTTGGAAAATCGCGAGAAATTTTAGCCATTGTCTGACGAACATTTTCTGCTACATCAATTGCATTAGCCCCATATTCTTGATAAATTGCAAGTAAGATCGTAGGTTTACTATCAACTGCTCCACTGACAGTATAATCTTGAGCCCCTAAATCCACTCGAGCAATGTCTTTTAAAAGAACCATGGATCCATTTAAATCTGCTCGAATAACGATATTTTCAAATTCCTCTGGGGTGCTAAGCCTTCCCTTTGAAGCCATAGGTATTGTCAAAGCTACTGGGTTTTTGTTGGGTGCTTGTCCAAGTTGTCCTATCCCAAAATCTTGGTTTTGCTCTTCAATCACCGCAACAACGTCATTTGTAGTGATTCCAAGCTGAGCCATAAGATCTGGTCTTAACCAGACTCTCATTGAGTAATCTCTTTCACCAATAACAGAAATATTACTAATGCCCGGAAGAAGCTCTAATGCATTGACCACATTGATCGTCGTATAATTACTTACAAACTCTTCATCATGGATCCCCTCTGGAGACTCCATAGCAACCACAATTAAAATATTAGGAGTTTGCTTATTAATTGTGATCCCTTCTTTTTGGACACTCTCTGGAAGTTGAGACAGGGCTTGATTCACTCTATTTTGGACATTGACTTGGTCCATATTGGCATTGCTTCCAATGGCAAAATACACATCCAAAGTCATATTCCCCGTTGAAGAATTTTGAGAGTACATATAAATCATGTCCTCTACCCCCAAAATCTGCTGCTCTAGCGGTGATGCAACATCATTTGCCATCGTATCGGCATTGGCTCCATTGTAATTTGTCGTCACTTGAATAAGTGGCGGCGTAATATTTGGATACTGCTCAATAGAAAGATTTTTTATTGCAGTAAACCCTGCAAATAAAATCATGATCGAGATGACGCTTGCAAAAATAGGGTGATTAATAAAGTATTTAGAAATCATAATCCCAAGGTGTCATCGCTATTTGAGTTAAACGTTTTTGGAGAAGGCCTTATAGTACTAACCACATGAACATCTGCCCCATTATAAATCCGATTTACCCCTTGAGCTATTACTAAATCTCCCTTTTTCAATCCCTTATTGATAATCCAATAGTCTCGGTACCAATCTCCTGTTTCTACTGCACGAAGTTCTGCTTTTCCGTTGCTACCTACCACATAAACAAAAATCCCATTTTGTCCTTGCTGAACAGCCGTCTGAGGCACAATAATTGCGTTAGGACGAAGGGCTCCTTTGACGACAGCTCTTACAAACTGTCCAGGTTTCAACCACCCTTTAGGGTTAGGTAGTACAGCTCTAACAAGCATCGTTCCTGTACTTTGTTGAAGAGCTGGATCTGTAAAATCAATATTACCCTCTGCTGGGAAAGTTGAGCCATCTGCCATCACTACTTCTATTTTAAACTGCATCTTATTTGGGTATTTCAAAAGGCCCTTACTTATCTCAGCTCTTGTTTTTAAGATATCCCCCTCTGACACACTAAAATTTACCCAGATAGGATCGATGACATATAAAGTTGTAAGTAGGCTATTAGCTCCTGGAGAAATCAAAGCTCCTTCTCGATATTTTGCTTGAGAGGCAAGACCTGTCACTGGAGCCTGAATCGAAGCAAAACTTAAGTTTAGCTGAGCCTGCTGTAAATTCGCCTCTGCTACAACAACATTAGCTTGAGCGGCTAGCTCTTCAGCTAAAGCATTATCTAAATCTTTTTGACTCACAGCATTTTGCTTATATAAGGGGACCATTCTATTTTTTGTCTGCTCTGCATCCCATAATTTAGCTTTTTGTCTATCTAGATCTCCCTCTGCCATATGAACCTTGTCAATAAAAGGGCGTTGATCAATCACGAACATAAGTTCATCTTGCTGAACTAAACTTCCCTCTTTATAAACAATAGTGTCCAAATACCCCTCTATTCTCGCTCTAAGTTCTACAATATGAGAACTTTCAGCTACAGCAACATATTCAAAATCTGCCGGGATCGTCTGAGGGACCACTTGCATTACCATAACTGGAATAGGGGGCTTTACACTCTCTGTAGACTTATTGCAAGAAACTGACACTATTACCATGCAAATAATCACCATATAAAACGGTAAAATCTGTCTATATTTATGCATAATTATTCTTTATTTTTTAAATAAACAACCTTATAAATTTTCATAACAAATTAATATTAATATTAATACATTAATTTATGCATTTTTTTATAAAGCATTAACTCGATAAAAAAAAGTCGTAAGCACTAGACTATAAACAGTTAACGAAAACCTCCTGCTATAGCATATGTTTTATTAAATCTTAAACTACTTAAATTAAACCACTTAAAAAGAAAATTCTTTTACAAAACCTATGTAATTAAATTAATAACGCGAAGAAATCATTTGTGTAAATTAAATAATTGAAATTAATGATATTAAACACTTAAAATATTAATTTATAATTAAAATACAAACAAAAAAAAGG
>JBAWWQ010000007.1:0-17206 GCA_037146655.1 Chlamydiota bacterium
CTGATACAGCACTTCTCCTCTCTGGTTGATGACCACCTCTAAAGGAGCATTCATCAAAAATTCTGATAAAATACCATCTGTAAGTTCATCTAATGCTAATTGCACCTGAGAAATATTCACGGTAGTTATTTGAGGATGGCACGCATACCACTGAAGAACCTTAGTATTCCAACTGATAATTTTTTTAGAAATAGGATCTATATTTTTAGAAAGAGGATTCACCCCTTGTTCTGCTTGGATCTGCTGTAATCTTGTAAAAAATTCAACGATAGATTTCTTTGGAGACTCTCCACCTGGCGCTACAAAGGGTCGTAGCTGTAATTGCCCCAGTTCTTTTGCAAGACGGGTAACCGTTGTCATACTTTTGCCTTTGTAAATTCTTGTAAAAGGCGAATAAATTAGTAGCTCAATAAGATTAATGCAACACAATCTTTATTTAAAAAAAAATAAATAACAAGCATGCAAGTGTTATATTATTTTTCAGCATTTCATATTTGTGATTTATAAAAAGACTATCTTCTGTAAAATCCCTATAAACTACGCAATACGCCGGCTTAATCAAAACTAACATCTCTTGCTTGCCAAGGCCTTGTTAAAACGGTATACTAGGCTTTTCTTATTTCATTACCCAAGCTATTATGGCGCGCCATCCTATTGTCTTAAAAAATGTAAGAGTCCACAACCTAAAAGGGGTTGACCTCACTCTTAATCCCAATGAGCTCATTGTTTTTACAGGAGTGTCAGGTTCTGGGAAAAGCTCTTTAGCATTTGATACCATCTATGTAGAAGGACAAAGGCGTTATATAGAATCTCTCTCGACTTATGCAAGGCGTTATATGGGAGATCTTACCAAACCCGATGCTGATAGTATTTCAGGGATCTCTCCAACCATTGCTATTGAACAAAAAAGTGTAGGAAAAAACCCACGATCAACTGTAGGAACTCTCACTGGCATCCACGACTATTTAAGAGTGTTATTTGCTAAGATAGCCACTGCTCATTGCCCAATTAGTGGAGAAACACTCCTTGCCCAGTCCCAAGAGCATATTATTCAAACCATCTGCTCACTACCTTCTCAAACAAAACTTATTATTCTCTCTCCTTGGATACGAGCCAAAAAAGGCTCTTTAAAAGATGATTTGACTGAACTATTAAAAAAAGGATTTATGAGAATCCGTTTAGATGGTGTAATTGTAGATCTATCAGAGGAGCTATCTATTAACGAGCAAGCATCCCATGATGTAGATATCGTGATTGATCGCTTAGTCATTGACAAAGATAACTTCTCTAGAACTGCCGAAGCTATTATTCAAGCTCTAGAGCTTGGACAGGGCTTATTTAGTATCTATGATGTAACAACGCAAGAAGAAACTCTATTTTCAAAATTTGCTTACGCAAAAAAATCTAAGCAGTCTTACCCCTCACTAGAGGCTCAAGACTTTTCTTTTAACCACCCTAAAGGAATGTGTGATAGTTGCCATGGTCTTGGTGTAACAGAAGAATTTGATTTAGATAAAATTATAGATCCCACAAAAAGTATAGCTCAAGATTGCTGTGAGATCGCCGGTTCTTATAAAACGGTAAAATGGGGAAATATCTATAATAATTTAGCTGAACTTTATAACTTTAGTGTAGAAACCCCCTGGGAAGAACTTCCTAAAAATGCCAAAAAAGTTTTCCTCTATGGTGTCTCTCAAAAATGGATAAAAATGCATTTTATCCATCCTATAAAAGGAACTAGCTGGCATGACTATGTCTCTTGGAAAGGAGTCATCCACGAAGCAAAAAAACGGTTGCAAGAAGCTAGCTCTGATATGTACCGAGACAATATGGCAAAGCTTATGACAAAAGGTGTTTGCACTACTTGCCAAGGTTCTCGGCTAAAACCTTATCCCTCACATGCAAAGCTTCAAGGTAAAACCTTGCAGGAAATTACAGGCAATACAATAGGTGAAGCTATTAGTTTTTTTAGCTCATTAAAGCTTAACTATGACCAAAGCCTTATAGCTCATGATCTTTTGCAAGAAATCCTTAAAAGGCTTTATTTTCTACATGAAGTTGGACTGTCTTATCTAACACTTGACCGAGGATCCCCTACATTATCTGGAGGAGAAGCTCAGCGTGTTCGGCTGGCATCTCATATTGGATCTGGACTTATTGGAACAACCTACGTTCTTGACGAACCCTCTATTGGATTGCACCCCCGTGATAATGCAAAACTCATTATCACACTTAAAAAATTACGAGATCTTGGTAACACAGTCATTGTTGTAGAACATGATGAAGAAATGATTTTAGAAGCAGACACTGTTGTTGATATAGGTCCAGGTGCTGGTGTTGAAGGAGGAGAACTTCTTGTTAAAGGATCCGTTCAAGATCTTATAGCATGTCCTAGATCATTAACAGGCGCTTACCTAACAGATAAACTCTCTATTGCTCTCCCTAAATCTCGAAGAAAACCTTCTAATTGCTTTTTAAAAATTCACGGCGGCTCCCACCATAATCTTAAAAATATCGATGTCTCTATTCCACTAGAGTGTTTTGTCTCTATAACGGGCGTATCAGGTTCTGGAAAATCTTCTTTAATCACAGATATTTTATACCCCTATCTCGCTAATGCTTTACATGGTGCAGAGCATAGTGTCGGTAAACATAAATCGATAGAAGGGATTGAGCATATCAATAAAGTAATCTGTATTGATCAAGATCCTATTGGACGAACACCTAGATCTAATCCAGCTACTTATATTAAAGTCTTTGACGACATACGTGATCTTTTTGCAAATCTTAAAGAAAGCAAAGCTTATGGCTATAGCGCTGGTCGCTTTAGTTTTAACGTATTAGAAGGATCATGCCCTCACTGCAAAGGAATGGGCTTTAATAAAGTAGACATGGACTTCATGGAAGATGCTTGGATCACATGCAGTGTATGTGAGGGAAAACGTTTCGATAGCAAAACCCTTGCCATTTTATTTAAAGGAAAAAATATTTACGACGTTTTAGAGATGTCTATAGAAGAAGCTTTGGTGTTTTTTGAAGCTCAGCCACCTATCTATAAAGCCCTCCAAGTACTTGCAAAAGTTGGCCTTGGTTATATGAAGCTTGGACAACCTTCTACAACGCTATCTGGTGGGGAAGCTCAGCGTATAAAACTTGCTAAAGAGCTTATTAGACCCTCTACTGGGAAAACCCTCTATATTTTAGATGAGCCAACAACAGGCCTTCATTTTCACGACATTGTTAAACTCATTGATATTTTACAAAAACTTGTCGATCAAAAAAATACAGTTCTTGTGATTGAACACCATATGGATTTTGTAAAAACATCAGACTGGGTTATAGATCTGGGCCCTGAAGGAGGTTATGAAGGTGGACAACTTATAGCCCAAGGTTCTCCAGAAGAAGTTGCAAAAAGCTCTTCGCCTACAGGAAAAGCTTTAAAACAAGCTCTTCAAAAAAAGAAACCACTGACTCATGGTATATTAAATAGCGCCCCTTTTACAGAGCAAGTAAGATCTATTGACGTAGTAGGTGCAACGCAAAATCATCTTAAACATGTTAATGCTTCTATTCCTCAAGGAAAAATGACGGTGTGTACAGGCCCCTCTGGCTCTGGAAAAAGCTCTTTTGCGTTTGAAACGATCTATGCAGAAGGTCAAAGACGCTACACAGACTCTCTCTCCTCTTATGCTAGACAATTTGTCAAACAAATGCCTAAAGCTAAAGTAGAGCAAATAGAGGGGCTTTCTGCAGCTATTGCTATAGAACAAAAGCATCATGCGGGCAATCCTCGTAGTACTATTGGAACGATGACAGAAACTTACGACTATTTGCGTATTGTTTATGCAAGACTTGGAACCCCTTACTGTCCAGAAACACTAGAAGAGATTAAAACGGTAAGCCAAGCAAGTATTGTGCAAAAACTCATGGAAGAACCTGAAGGGACACGCCTTGTCATCCTATCCCCTTTGACCATCACTAAAGCTACTGCTTTTGAAGATATTAAAGAGCGTTTACAAAAAGAAGGGTTTTTAAGAATCCGTTTAAATGGTCAGTATTTTGAATTAGATGAAACCATCCCCTATGACAGCCACTTAAAAAATACCCTTTTTCTTGTCATCGATCGGATCCTCATTAAAAGTGGAGTTGCCTCTCGTTTGCATGAAGCAATCGAACAAGCAACAAAAATGACTCAAGGTATGTTTACCGTTGTCATCAATGATAAAGACCAATCCTTTAACTTAAAATTTTCTGTAGAATCCACTGGCAAATCTTATCCACCTATCACTCCACAGACCTTTTCTTTTAACTCAGAGGAAGGGATGTGTGCAGAATGTCAAGGACTTGGTTTTCAGTGGGGAGCTAATTTCATGCAACATGAGTCTATTGCAGAAATGACCCCGTCAGACCTTATTGAAGCTCTTTTAAAAGAGTGTTTCAATAAAACAACTTTCAAACTCTTTATGGATCTTTTAATTCAATCAGATATTGATCCAGACATGCCCCTTAAAGATCTGCCAGAACCTACCCTCCATACATTTCTGCATGGATCCGATCTATTTCTTTCATGGAAAGGGATGTCTTTAAGATGGCTTGGATTGTATCCCGTTATTACACAAGCTGCAAAAGCTGGTTCTGCTTTTTTAAGAAAAACACTTTTCCCCTTTTTACAAGAATCGTTATGTAGCAGCTGCCAAGGGGCTCGACTCAATCCCCTTGCTCGCCATGTAAAACTTCAAGGTGTTACGCTCCCCAGCCTTTGCTCAATGTCTATTGCTGAAACAGAAACATTTATTAAAGAGATTAAGCTAACAGAGTCTGAAAAAAAACTCATGCAAGAGCCTTTAGATCACCTTACATCCAGACTGCACTTTCTTTCATCTATTGGCCTTGACTATTTATCCCTTAATCGGAGTGCTCCAACGCTCTCTGGCGGAGAAACCCAACGTATCTATTTAGCAAGACAGCTCGGTAGTGGTCTTACAGGAACGCTCTATGTGCTTGATGAACCAACTATTGGTTTGCATCCTCATGACAACCACAAACTCAATACCGCTCTTCAAAATCTCAAAGATCTTGGTAACACCCTTTTAATTGTAGAGCATGATCCTTTAACAATTGCAATGGCCGATTATGTTTTAGATTTTGGACCAGGTGCAGGTAAACACGGCGGCGAGATTACAGCTCAGGGCACTGTTGAAGAGATCAAAGCCAACCCTCTTTCTTTAACAGGTCAATATTTAAGCCATAAGCTTACTATTGCTTTACCGAAAAAAAGACGCTCTTCTACAAAGTTTTTAGAAATTAAAAACGCATCTGCTCATAACTTAAAAAACCTATCACTCAATATCCAAGTAGGTTGTTTAACCTGCATCACAGGAGTATCCGGTTCAGGAAAATCGACTCTTCTCTATGATGTAATCCATACTCAAATGGAAGAGTATTTACGCAAATCCTATCACAAAAAAAAGAACACTATTATCCCAACTTTAAAAGGGGCTGAGTATTTTGATAAAATGCTTTGCATTAATCAAGATCCTATTGGCCATACTATACGTGCAGATGTAAGCACCTATACCGATCTTTTAACATCTCTACGTCAATTTTTTTCTCAGCTACCACTTGCAGCCTCTAAAGGTCTGCAACCTCGTCATTTTAGTTATAACCACAAAAAAGGAATGTGCAAAACATGCTTTGGTTTAGGTTACAACATGGTGGAGCTGCAGTTTCTTCCCTCTATTAAAGTTCCTTGTGAAGCTTGTAAAGGCCTTCGATTAAATCCCGTTAGCTTGCAAGTGAAATACAAAGACAAAAATCTAGGGGAGCTTTTGAAACTTAGTCTAGAAGAAGCAAAAACAGCACTTCCTCCCATTCCAAAAGTTTTGAAAATCTTGGAAGTGTTAGATCAAATAGGTCTTAGTTATTTAGAACTTGGACAAGAAATTGCTAGTTTGTCTGGAGGAGAGGCGCAGCGCCTAAGACTCTCTAGAGAGCTTATCAAACGCTCCACTGGTAAAACCCTTTATTTATTCGATGAGCCAACAACAGGTTTGCATAGCGATGATATTAAAAAACTTCTCACTATTTTCCATAAACTCGTTGATCAAGGCAATACTGTTATCTTAATTGAGCATCATTTAGATGTGATTGCACAAGCTGATGAAATCATCGATCTAGGCCCTAAAGGAGGGACAAATGGTGGTCATCTTATTGCCCAAGCTACTCCTGAAAACCTTCTTAAAAACACTACTTCATTAACAGGTAAGTATTTAGAAGATGTCTTGCTAAGACCCTGTTAATCGTATTGCAAGATATTTTTTTAAGGCGTCAACTCCATCCAATTGGATAAGCTACATTCATATTTAACTGAAGGCTCTACTAATGGGGTGACTTCATTTTCTAAGGACTCAACTGCATCAAAATATAGCTGTTCTTCTGCATCAAAATATTCATCCTCTATTAACTCCACTGAGTAATGAACAATATATCCTGATTGACGCGCAAGCTTATCTAACCTATCAACATCTTTTTTGCTATTCATTGCATCGATGGTACTATCACTTTTTAGAATATACCCCTCACCTTGTTTAACAATTGTCACATAATGACCTCTATCTATGGTCTCTTCTAAATGACAAACAGTAGCTTGAGGGGTAAGCTTTATCCTTCTAGGTAGGCCAGCTGCCTCCACATCTACATAAATAGGGTCAAAAATACCACTAATTTTACAAGTTGATTTTGCAATGTGAGAAGATCCATCGTTATTATATGTTTGCTTAAACCTTGGTAACTGTAAAGAGATTCCCTTAAACTCTTCTATAGAAGAGTGTGTAAGCGCTTTAACGATAGAACTACGCTGTTGATTCGCAGATGTACTCACTATTTCGGGTTTTAAAAAATCGTCGACTAGTTGCTGCATACTAATTTGATCTAAATCTGTTTTTAATTCTAAACATGAAACTGGGGTTATCGTATTTGTTGTCCCTGCACCTAATTGAGAGGTTGTTTTTGTAAAGTAGTTTAAAGAACTTGAAGTATTGCTGTGCATTTCTAAAGCTTCTGCAAGCTTTGTAGAAAATTCATGTGCATCACACTGTATTTGGGTAATTTGCATACCCTTAAAAACAGGCGATCTAGCTATTTGCATAATGAGCTTTTCAATTTTCTCTGGATTTGGACTGCTTGTGTATACTTCTTGGTATAAGTGAATAATAAATTTTTGTAGTTTTTTTCTTTGTTTAAAATCTGTAAATCTCTCACCGCTACCTTGCTTTAACTCTTTTTGTAAAATATCCTTAATATCAGCTCGAACAAATAAAGCTTGTAAACTCGCATTTAAAAAACAAATATTGCCAGTTGGATTGGGAAAACCAGGGCCTTGAAAATTTTTAAAAACAGGCTCATGTAAAGCTATCGGCTTAGATGTTGTAATATGCTTAACTAATTTTTCTACTGCGTACATAGGGAAAATAATAGGCAGAAATGGGATGGCTATTATAAAAGAACCTATAAAAGCAATGACTTTAAGTGTGGTTGGCCACTGCCGTACAGTATTTTCAATACTATTACTTTGATCCACTGGAGAGAGAGAAGATCCAGGAGTTTTAGGAGCCACTGAATAAGACATCACAAACCTTGCACTTTTATTTAATAATAAATTAAATTATAACATAAAGTATTTTATTAAATCAAAAACTATATTAAATAATATAATATTAATTTTTATTAATTCAAATATATTGGTAAGTGGCTTATTTTAAACGATTTACTGGCTTATTAATCAATTCATTTGTATATAAATTTATTTAAATCACTTATTAAGAGATTATAACCTCTATGAACTCAAACGCAGCTTGACCTTGGCTATGTTAGGATCTTTTTTAGTAGGTTTAAGGGTAAACCCAAGCTTTTGACACATCCCAAGTAGTACTGTATTCTCATTTAAGATGTATCCAATCAAAGCATCTATCTGTTCAAGTTTTGCTACAGCAATTAAATGAGTAAGCAGCGCATTACCAAGCCCTTTTCCTTGAACGCTATCTATAATAACAAGTTTGAATTCCGCTTCATTACAGTTAGGAAGCTTATGATACATACAAATACCTAAAACGGACTTATCACTATTTTCTGCAATAAAGCGCATCTCATGCTGATAATCTATACAACAAATCTGAATAAGCCTCTCATGAGCTATCCTTTCTTCTAAAGAAAGAAAGGCAAAATAATGGCTACGAACCGTGCTTTCAGAAAGATTTTTATGAAACAGTCTAATCTTAGGCTCATCTTCAGGACGGATAGGCCTGATCCTTACTGAAGTTCCATCTTTAAGGATAACTTGTTGAATATATTGCATGGGATAGGGGCAAAACGCACTTGGAATAAAAATAGAATCTTGAGAATGTAAAACAAACCTAGCATCTAAAGCTATAATTCCTTCCGCAGAGGCTAGTAAAGGATTAATATCACACTCTTTAATACGAGGATGCTCTAAAATAATTTTAGAAAAAGTGATCAGGATTCTTTCTAGCGTTTCAAAACAAACACTTTTTTGACCTCTAACGCCTTTTAAAGCCTCATAAATCTTGGTATTTTTCATTAATAGCTGAGCTAAGTTAGCATTCAGTGGCGGAAGTGCAAGCTCCCTATCTTTTACAATCTCTACGAGTTGTCCTCCTGTACCAAAAACCAAAACTGGACCAAATTGCTCATCTGTGATGCTTCCTATTAAAATCTCATGCCCTTTCCAAGTCACCATAGACTGAACAACAACTCCACCAAAATCTTTAGCTCCGTGCAGTTTTTTTACAGACGCTTCTATATCTAAATAGGCTTTTTCAACATCCTTAGATGTTTTAAGATTAAGCTTTACTCCCCCTACATCTGTTTTATGAGTGATTGTTTCTGAATGAAGTTTTACAACTACTGGAAACCCCATCTCTTCTGCAGCCTTTACAGCTTCTTTAGAGCTTGTGCAAACAACTGTTTTAACTGTTGGAATATCATAAGCTTCTAAAATAGCTTTCGATTCAAATTCTGTTAAAATCTCCCTTTTTTCTTGAAGAGCTTTATCAAAAATAGCTTCTACTTTCTGAATTCTTTTTGTTGCAACATTCAGATCAAAATCTTCATCCCGCAAAGCTGGTGTTTCATAAAGCATCTCTAAATCTTGCTTATGTTTACACATCAGACCAAACACTTGAGCTGCTTGATCAGGATACAGAAAATGAGGGATTCCCCCATTATTGAGTCTATCAATTCCCGCTTCCAAAGTAACCCCACCCATCCAACTTGCTAAAATAGGTTTTGCTAAGCGACCTACAGCAATAAGTGCCCCTGCTGTTTCTAAAGGTCTTGTCATATCCTGAGGTGTCAAAATCACAAGGATGCCATCTGTACTAGGATCTTGTGCAATGACATCTAAAGCCTTAGCATAGGTGATCTCTGAAGCATCTCCCAAGACATCCACCGGGTTGGCTCGGCTCCAAGCAGCCGGCAAAAACTCACTTAACTTATCTATAATAGAAACGTTTAATACAGTCATCTTAGCGCCACTTAAAATCGTCTCATCTGTTGCAAGAACAGATGGCCCACCGGCATTTGTGATAATAGTTAAATGAGGTCCTTTAGGAATGGGTTGCTTAGAAAGAGCTGATGCCATATCAAAAAGCTGCGCGATATAATGAACACGCAAAATACCCACTCTGGCAATGGCTCTATCAAAGACATCATCACTACCAGCTAGTGATCCTGTATGAGAAATAGCTGCCTGTTTAGAAGCCTGCGTTCTTCCCCCTTTAATTAAAATAATAGGTTTTGTAAGTGCCACTTTTTTAGCACTTGATAAAAACCTTCTAGCATCGCCAACTGTTTCCATATAAATTAAAATGATTTCAGTCTTAGCATCGCTACCTAAATATTCTATAAGATCTCCAAACTCAATATCTGCCATAGAACCAATAGAAATAAATGCACTAAACCCAATCTTTTCTTTAAGGCTCCAATCTAAAACAGAAGTACACATAGCACCAGATTGACTGATAAATGCTAAATTACCCGGCAATGCAATATCTTTTGCAAATGTGGCGTTGAGTCCAATATGGGGGTTCATAAGACCCAAACAGTTAGGACCGATAAGTCTTGTAACACTATTTTTAAGAGTATCTAACACCTGTTTTTCAAGTTTTAAACCCTCTTCTCCTGCTTCTTTAAACCCTGCAGAAATAATGACAATAGAGGGAATCTTTTTCTCTACACAGGCTTTTACAAGAGCTGGTACAGTCTTTGCAGGAGTCACAATCACTACAAGATCAATCTCTTTAGACACACTCTCTATATTAGGATAACAAGCAATCCCTAAAACCTGAGTATACTTAGGATTGATGGGATAAAGCTCACCTACATACCCTTGATGGAGTAAATTATATAAAATTGTTCGAGCTACACTTGGATTTTTTTCTGTCGCACCTATCAAAGCAATCGATTTTGGATAGAAAAAAGTTTTTAAAGGGTTATTGTAATCCTCTAAAAAATTTTGAGAAGGATCTTTATAGATGTTCATATGACCTCTTACTTTCCCCCTCCATATCACATTAAAAAATATTATTAAAAGAATAACAAATCTATCGATAGGCAAAAAATACTCTTTTCTATAGAATAACACTCTTTCCGGGGAACTTTGGGAATAAAGACTCCGAACCAGGTCAGGATCGGAAGATAGCAGCCTTAAGGAACCATCTTTATGCCTAAAGACCTCTCCGGTTTTATCACTCCCTTATTCAATCAAAACACTTGTCTCATTGTATTATAAATTAAGATCTTAAGCTGCGTTGATATACATTTATATATCAAACAGCCGTTTTGATATATAAAAACACATCAATTGACGCAAATTATGATATGCTATATTATATAAATTAAACGAAATGATATAGGATAATGTATCAATCATGGATTACTCTCTTCAAGAGCTATCAGCTCAAATTAAGCTTGCGCGCCAAAAAAAAGGGATTAGCCAAAGAGCTCTGAGCGTTAAAATTGGCGTTCCACAAAGTCATATTTCTAAAATTGAAAATGGGCTAGTAGATCTTCAAACATCGAGTCTTATTCAACTAGCAAGGGCTCTAGATTTAGAGGTGGTATTAGTTTCAATGAGTTTTCTTCCCGCCCTTGACGCTATGCAAAATTCATCCCAGGCATCAAAAGCAATGCCCGCTTACAGGCTAGATGATGAGGCTTATCATGATTCCTAATATTAGAATTCTTAAAGTTCTTCTTTACAACCACCAAATTGGAACGCTTACTCATTTACCAGGTGACAAGAACCTGTTTACATTTGACGAAAAATACATCCTCAATCCTTCTCGTCCTACACTTAGTCTATCTTTTAAAGATACGGATGGAAAACTTATTACGGATATAAAAACCACGCAAACTCGTCTTCCTCCATTTTTTTCTAATCTTCTTCCAGAAGGCGAACTAAAAGACTATCTTTCGAAAAAAGCAAACATTAATCCCTTGCACGAATTTTTCTTATTATGGGCATTAGGTCAAGATTTACCCGGAGCTCTTAGAATGCAAGGTGTAGATCAAGGCGATGCCTTACCTTTTCAACCAGGCACCACAAAATTACAAAACGAAAAAAACCAAGAAATTTCCTTAAGATTTTCCTTAGCAGGTGTACAGTTAAAATTTTCAGCTATTGAAAAAATTAATCATGGATTCACTATTGCTGCAGATGGTGTTGGAGGTCATTGGATCATAAAACTTCCTCATACTGTATTCCATAATGTCCCTGAAAATGAATATACGATGATGGAATTAGCAAGAAGAGTTGGTATCAATGTCCCAGAAACTCACCTGCTTCCTATGAATAAGTTGGAAGGACTACCAGAGAGATTTAAAAAGCTTGGAGACCATGTATTTGCAATTAAACGATTTGATCGAACTGAAAATGGGGATGCAATTCACATTGAAGATTTCGCACAAGTATTTGGAGTCTATCCTGAAAAAAAATATAGTCATGCCAGTTATCGTAATGTAGTAGAAGTCATCCGAAATGAGACCGGAGAACTAGGTATTATAGAGTTTATTAGACGCTTTGTTTTTAATGCTCTTATTGGAAATGGTGATATGCACCTTAAAAACTGGTCTCTTATCTATACAGAAAAAACTAAAGCTTCACTCGCTCCTGCTTATGACTTTGTTTCAACAATTCTTTATCTGCCGGAGGATAATCTAGCTTTAAATTTTGTAGACAGCAAAGATTTTAGCTCTCTTACACTTGATCAATTTAAACGTTTTTCTACAAAAGCAAAAATCAATGAACACCTAGTTGTTAATACAGTCCAAGAAACCGTTGAAGCTTTTGCAGCCGCCTGGAAAACAGTCAAAGATCTTCCGATTAAAAAGGATGTTTACGATGCCATTTTAAAACACCTTAAAAAAATCCCCCTTTGGAATCCAAGTCGTTTTTAAATAACGAAAAACTTTCACTGTTGCATGATATTTTTCTTAAAAATCCACCCCAAGTCCTATGAAAAGACCATAGCACATGAAATATCCACCTATATTCACGTGATTTCTAAGCTCACTTATGTTTTGTTCGTGGTAAGTAATTTGATTCATAGCGAGTGCTACATTAGAAAGATAAAGGATTTCATAGCTCATTTTAAAAATGATGTTTTTAAATAAATTAAAAAGAAAAAAAGGAGCGAGCTCACCCAAAAAGCACACATTAAAATCACTAGGATTATAACTGCTAATTGTTTTTGTGTTATTATTGTCTCTCATGCGAGAACAATTTTGTGCAAAGTCTATAATAGGCCCCATTTTCGCTGATATCCCCCAAGTAAAATTAGGACCAAAATTCGCTTCAAAATCCCCTCCGAGTTGAGGGCCTACCATTCTATTTTTAGTTTCAATTTTATAATTGCTTGATGAGTAACTTCTCTGTCCGAGCAAATTAAAATGCTCTTTAAGACTTAAATATCTTAAACCAAAAAGCCAAGACACAGAAAACGCATCCACCCTTTGAGGGGTAACATGGTACCAATAATTGGCCTCACCTGACCAAAAATCAGTATCACATACCCCTTTCATTCTATTGGCATTTTGAAAATCAATTGTATTATTGATATTATCTTTAAAAGGGAATTCTAATCCCTTATCGCAATAAGCATCTGCTGACCCATGCCAAGAAAGCATCCCCAAATATCTTAGCTGCCATGTCGTATACCGATCAGTAAGATAATCTGCGGTTAACCTTATCCCTGATGTCGATTTCTGATCACTCAAAAGATCTACTGTTCGAAGGCGGCATTTACCGGGAGTGCACCCAGGACCACTATCTTGAGCTGCAACTCCAGCCGGAAGTTCATCAGCAACCTTAATAATACACCCTTTATTGTGAATTTTAGGTGCTCTTTTTAAATACGTATACTCTGCATCTATGATTAAATGCCTTTTACCAAGTAAGGGATCTTTACATTCAGCATGGAGCATCCCACATAATGCAATGAAACTGCCAACTATAAATAATCTCATTGTAGCAACAAGGCCTGTGATTCATTAAAAAATTTTAGGTTATTCAAGGCTTGAGTAAAAAGCCAAAGCTTTTTGTTTTTATAGCTATTTTTTTTCTAAACGCTTAAATGCGTCTTCATATTTTACTAATACTTGTCTTAATATTTTTTCCGCATCTAATCCTTGTTTTTCAGCTTGCAAAACAAGTTGTATCATCTGCTCTCCTAAACAACCATTTCCAGGCTGAACAAGAACCATCTCTTGAAGCTCCTTGTTTTCATGATGTACAAGTTTAGCTAAAATTTTTTGCGCTCTAGCAAGGGCTGTAAGAGATCTTGGAATACCATCTAATGCACTTGTTCTTTCTTTTTTTTCCACCTGCTTAATCTCATCCCACTGCTTTTCTACTTCTTGAGGAGTTTTACAAGCCGCCTCTGCAAAAACATGAGGATGACGACGAATAAGCTTTTCTTGAAGAACCTCTAAAACCTGATCTAAGGAAAATCTCTTTTCCCTTTCTGCAACCTTACAATAAAAAATCACCACATATAAAACATCGCCAAGCTCTTCTATAATAGCCTTGTCTTCATTATCATCTACCGCATCAATCAATTCACAAGCCTCTTCTAAAATATATTTTTGAAGAGAAGGAAACGTCTGCTTTATATCCCAAGGACACCCTTTTTCTGGATCATTAAGCCTACGAGCTACTTCTATAAGATCATCAAAAGCTTTCATACCTACCCTTTTTTTAAATTTAACGCTTACAGAGTACCATTTAAAGAAAATAACCAGCTACATTCTTAAATTAAAATAAAATACAGCATATTTTCTTTTCAAAGACACTACTGTTTTTTACAAAAAAGCTATTACATTTTATTATAATGTTTGTTTTTTAATATGTAGATTTAAATTTTTAACGTTTGATTAAATCAATTCATATTAGTTAAAATATACTTATTAATTAATAAAAAGGACATCATTCAATGAGCGCCATGCAATTCTTACAAAAAGTAGCCACTGTACATCTTTCTGTAGCTATGGACTTTTGTCGTAGCATAACCGATAAGACTCATGTTGCTTCTGTAGCCATGACTCGTTTTATTGATAAAACCAACACAAACATCAAAAATGGATTAAGCGAATGCTGTATTCAAACTTTTAATGCCAGCTCCCATGTCTATGAAAAATTGCAAGACATTAGAAAAACAAATCCTACCTACTCTATGGCTATGAATATCGCCCATAATACAACTCCTTATTTTCTAGGACTCGGCTCAAAATTGGTTGTAGACACAGCCCTACCTGGGCTATCTTATGCTACACCACTAATACCTTTCGTAGCACAAGCTTGTTATACCGGGAAAAATTATCTTTACAAAGATGAAGCTAAAGCCTTAGATGCCTTTATCAAATATTTTGATAAATTAACTACAGAAACTCAATTTTCTAATGTGAATCCCCATGCATTCGAACTCAACCTAAAACATCCAATTTCTTATAAAGGCTGCATTGCCGCAATAGACTCGTTAGTCAATATTGATTCTAGAAAACTATTTAATTGGCATAGTATTACAGGTGAAGATAGAGCTCCTTTTGAAAGTCTTCGGGAAGCTTTAAATAAATCTCCTACAATTGTTTCTAGTGACATAAAAAATGCAGCTCAAGATGTTATTGCTAAGTTAATCGAGCTTAAAGCTACACGCGCTGGAATTTTAACAGAAACTTATAAATATCCAGACCTTCATCCACGCTTTAAAGAATTATCCCTAGCGCTTTCTATATTACAAAATGAATTAAAAGCAAACTCACCAACAGAAGGTACAATCACAAAAATTAAAGAATTAATCGAGCTTACATCAGACGCACCCTCTATTTTCGTCCAAATCATTCCTAACAAAGAGCCGAAAGCTCCTTCTAATGATTTTATGAGCGACTTAGCAAATTTTAAACGCCTTTTAGAGACCTTTCAAAAGATCCCAAATTCTCTTAAAAATTGTCCTTTTTTAAAAGGCAATCAAGAACAATTGCAAAATGACCTGAATAAACTCCTTAGAGATTGTCCAAAAACTCTAGCACCTTTACAACCAAATAAGGCACAAGAGACTTCACCTCTTATTCAACTAAGCGAGGCTTTAACTTTTTACCCAAATTATAAAACCGCAGAAAATAAAAGCACTCTTCAAGACAGCTTAGAGCAAGCCTTAAACACTATTGACGCTATTTATGATAAAAATTTTAAAAACAGCTTTCTTTTAGAAGTTGGTAAAAACCATCTTCCTGTACAAATACCAGCTCCACAAGCAATAACAGCACCTGCTTCCAAACAAAAAAAAGGGAAAAAAGGGCAAGCAAAATCTACGCCAGTCATCCAAGCTCCGCCACAACCTAACCCAATCATTGATGATCAAGCCTACATATCCTGGAGTAAAGAAAATCTTTTAAGTGCAACAATTGAAGATTTTGATAATACATTGAAAAGTTTAGCTCAAAATGCTGGAATAGATCCCAATCAATCAAGAGAAGCACTTATTCAAAATTTATTTAAAAATTAAAATTTAAACTTTTCGTTAAAATCTCTATTAGTTTTAATTTTAACTTATTTGATCGTTTTATTAATGTAAAACGTATATAATTGATATTAAGTTTTAACAATCTAATGTTTGAGTACTAAAATGACTACTATACCTAAACTCTTATCTAATGTAGCAGTAGGAACAAACAATTCTATTGCAGGAGCTATTTATTCAGTCACTAATCTCCCCTCTGCTATTGGACAAACACTCTGTCATGATCAAACCTCTGCTATTGATCATTACATCGAAAATCTTCTAATTCTAGTAAACACAGAAAAAAGCTTCACAAGAGGTTCTCCTGAACAAAAAAACTCTTTATTATGGATTTGCGAACAAATCAAGAGCATCAGGGAAAATAGTAAAGAACTGTTTCGCATTGATCTAACGAAAAATCCTGAAAAGGATGATCCTTTCAAACAACTAAATATTCGTTTACGTAGAGAGCTTATTCTTCTAGATAGGGCAACTGAGCATTTCAAACAAAACCCTAATGACACTTCTTTTAGTTCCGCCTCTAAGGATCCTCGTACACAAACGATTTCTATTACTCTTGATTTAAGTACACATCAAGCAGCTGATGCCGCAATAGGTGCCCTAAAAACTCTCAAACTATCTAGTACCGGCCTATTAACAAGCAAAAAGCATTTTGGTAATTCAAGTTCAGAATTAACAACGTTTACCGAAAACCTTGAACATTTACAAACCGCTATTATTTCAAAAAATCCAGATGATATCTATCAGCGTTTTCTAGCTTTAGACTTAAACACTATTTTAAAACATAAAAACACTGTTTTTTATGGAAAACCTTTTACAGTAGAAGACGAATCTTTTTTCAAAAATTTTGAAGCTGTTTTTCAAGATTTCCAAAACCTTCCAGAAGCTCTCAAATCAGACCTCCGTTTTCGTCCGAACCTTTCTGAATTAATGGATTCCATTATAGATATGTCTGAAAAGATTAAACCCTATATAACTATCCAAAAAGGGTCAGGTACTGTAATTGTAGACCATTTAACCAACATAGCAGTTACATGGAAAAATTCTCTTATAGCTAAAGGGAAAGAAGTTGTCTCTGAAATAACACCTAACATACTAAAAAATCCAACGCCTTC